>NZ_JBHVAK010000055.1:0-45027 GCF_042667085.1 Nocardia sp. NPDC057353 | reverse complement strand
GCCCCGGTCTCTCGACCGGGGCTGACCTGGTGGTGCGCGATACTGGGATTGAACCAGTGACCTCTTCCGTGTCAGGGAAGCGCTCTCCCGCTGAGCTAATCGCGCGAGGTGGAGACGGGAATCGAACCCGTGTGCACGGCTTTGCAGGCCGTTGCCTCACCACTCGGCCACTCCACCGCGCAAGGGGGACGGCAACTTTCGCTACCTGGCCCTACCTCTCGAGCGGATGACGGGATTTGAACCCGCGACCCTCACCTTGGCAAGGTGATGCGCTACCAGCTGCGCTACATCCGCATTTCGCCTCCTCGGGGGCTTTTGAGCCCTCCGTGGTGCGAGACAGAACATTAGCCCACCCGCGCTGCAAGGTACAAATCCGCTGGTAGGCGGCTTGCTGGGGCGTTAATGCCCGGGTCGCGCACGGCGTGCGTGAATTCTCCCAGGTCGGAACGCGATTTGGTACCGCGCGGGCACCCCGTGCTAATGTTCCAACTCGTTCAGCCGCTCCGCGGTCGAGCGAAATCCCGGTCCCATAGCTCAGCGGGAGAGCGTCCGCCTCACACGCGGAAGGTCGCTGGTTCGAAACCAGCTGGGACCACAAAATGCCCTTGACTTCAGTGCAGGTCAGGGGCGTTTCCGTGTCGGTAGCCGGGTGGCATCCTTACCCCGCTTTCGCCATTGTTGACCTTGATTTTCCGGGCTGAGGGGCACGTCCGGGGCACGCCTACCGGCTTCCGATGCATCGGTGACTTCCCTTTCCCTGCTTCCTCATACTGGCTGTCCCTGGCTGAGGGAGGTCGTGTCAAGGGCGCTCTTTCCCTTGACTCGGCCGAGTGAAGTCAGACAATCGGGCCATGAGGAGGCAGGGGTTCCCCAGCTCGATGCCGTAGACCGGACCGCACAGCCTGGCTGGCGGAAACCGGGTGATGGGGGCCAAAGCCCCCGCCGCCGGATCAGGTGCCGTCGCAGCCGCAGCCCATGCACAGCAGCAGCGTCTCGTCCAGGTACCAGGCACCGCGAGTCCACGTGCAGGTGCCGGGCTCGAAGGGCCATTCGTGGTCGGGGAACACCGCGCGGCCGACCTCGACCGGGGTGCCATCGGCGCAGTCGCGGACGGTGGCGGTGGTCCACTCGCCGCCGAGGTGGGAGATGTCGGGGAGTTCGTCGATCGGGTAGCTCATGTCGGGTGCCTTCCTGCCGGGGTGGTCTGACTGAGGGCGTCTCGATCACGGCTGTGCTGGGTGTCAAGAGTTGCGAAGCAATCACGCAGTGACGCCGTAGGCGCTCTTGATGCCCGGCGCAGTCGTGATAGCCCTCGGATCGGTCAGACCGTCCCGGCAGGACCGCACAGGGCGCGAGACGGGCGAGGAACTGCCCGGAATCGGACGCAACCCGGGAAGCACCGGCGCCAACCTTGCAACGGCGCCTACCCCGGACCCGGCGCGATGTTCCCCGACCACGAATGGCCCGGACCGGACCACAGCCGGTGGACCGGGCAGAGTGCCGGTCGATTCGGATCGACTGCGGGAGGTCAAGCCGGGGACGGCTCACGGCGTGCCCAGCACTGCTCGGTGAACGAGAAAGCGGCCCGAGCCGGTGAGTCTGCGTGCTGCCACGTCGCCAGAGCGCATGCCCGATTACGTGAAATGGAGCGGATGCGCTCCGGTGGTCTGCGTGCCGTCCGACGCGCTCGACGCGCCGCGGCGACCGCAGTTCAGGGAGCCGCGCTGCGCGTCGTAGCGCGGCGGCGGCGCGTAGCGCCGCCGGTGCGCCTTGACTCTATATAGCGAATTTCCGCAACAACTCGAACTCGTGGTGCTGACGCAGCAATGCCCCGGTCGATACAGCATTGTCGGTGCTGTACCGCCGGGGCATGTTCGCGGGTGAAGCTACACGGCTTGACCAACCTCGGCCAAGATGCGCTCTGCGGCCTCTCCGGGTCGATCGGAGTTCGTCACCGCTCGGCCGATGACCAAGATGTCGGCTCCGCTACGAATGGCACCCGACGGTGTGGCAACTCGGGCTTGGTCGTGCGTCGGTGTGCCTTCCGGTCGGATGCCGGGCACAACCGTGAGGATCGTCGGCGCAACGGCTCGGATCACAGAAAGATCGGTTGCAGCACAGACGATTCCGCCGCAGTTCGCGGCCACGGCGGCTTCAACTCGCCACCGGAGTGCTTCTTCGGAGGCATTCGGGTCGCTGGTGAGCACGGTGACCGCGAGCACAGTCGGCGCGTCAACCCCCGCGGAACGCGCTCCCTCATCGAGCCCGGCGACTGCGGCTTGCATCATTTCGACA
This sequence comes from Nocardia sp. NPDC057353, assembly GCF_042667085.1. Taxonomy (NCBI): domain Bacteria; kingdom Bacillati; phylum Actinomycetota; class Actinomycetes; order Mycobacteriales; family Nocardiaceae; genus Nocardia; species Nocardia sp. NPDC057353. Next base: position 42,732 of record NZ_JBHVAK010000055.1, on the reverse strand, counting down.
CCGCCGGATGCGTGGACGGTCAAGAATCGAGCGCCGAGCGAACCGAGCACTTTGCTGGCTCCGCGCACGGTGTTCGGGATGTCGTGGAGTTTCACGTCCACAAACACGTCCATTCCGAGTTCTCGGATTTCCTCGACCGCCCGTTGACCAGCTGCGCTGAACAGCTGTAGACCAACCTTCGCGATTCCGATGCTCGGTTGCACCTCTTTCGCGATGGACACAGCCTGATCGAGATAGCTGGTATCGAGGGCGATTGCGAGCTTATTTCGTGCGTCGTTGGACAAAGTTCCTCCTACTGGTCGTTCTCGGACAAGGGCGCTTCGAAGGTCTCGAAGGTGATGACGTGGCCGTGTGCGGGGCGTACGTTTATTACCGCTTCGAGCGGTTCGCCGTCGGCGCCGAATGTGCCGTGGCTGTGCTCGAAGATGACGCCGGGCTCGGGCAGCCCGAAGATCTCGCTTTCGTCGCTGGTCGCTGCGCGGGCACGGATCTGATTCTCGGTTCGGGTGACGACGTGTCCCGCACCCTCAATCAACGCGACGACTCGGATTTGACTGTCGTTTTCGAGGGCGGGAACTTCTCGAACGATGGCCTCCGGAAAGAACATGAACGTGTTCTCGCTCAGAACGTCGTTCACGAATGTGCGGCTGTGGCGGCGGAAGATTCGCACCCCCGTGTCGAGTTTCAAAAGGGCCGCAACGAGGGGCGGGGCCTCGATCCATTCTCGCCCAACAGTGTCTTTCCGGACGTTCCCATTGACATCGCCCGCGAAAAGAAGTCCCTGTGCCGCCCGCGCCCGCGCGTATCGACCAGTCATCGGCCAGTTGGTGGCGCGAAGCTCGGGCGGTATCGGGATGGCTCGCATCCCGGGGCGGTAGATGAGCACACCTTCGGCGGTGAGGTGCTGCACCGCACGCCCGGCGGTCTTCTCGTTCACGTCGAATCGTTCGGCCAGTGCGGCGTTGCTCGGAAGAGGTGACCCGTCGTACTGACCGGCCAAGACCTCCGCTTTCAGCGTCTCGGCGATGGAGACGTACTCAGGCTTTCTCGGCATTTCGACAGGATACAGGCGTCTAGGGGGCTAGCCCATCTCCCCTATCCACCCCGTAGACAGGTACCTAGTACCTAGGTACTATGTAGTTAGTGGATAGCCACTGACTACCGAGCCAAAGGGGTTTGAAAGATGGCGATCAAGAGGGGTTTTCGGTTCCCGATCGAGTCGGGGCAGGCGTTCCCGGAGAAGCTGCTGTTGATGGGTGAGATTGGCCCGTCGATCAAGTACAACCCGGACCGCAGCGCGTTGGCGGAGCAGGAGCGGGACTTCAACCCGAAGACCGGGGAGGGGTCGGGACTGCCGCTGTGGAGCGCCACGGTGAGCGATCCGGATGAGGCGAAGGCCAAGCGAGCCTCGTTCGAGATCAAGTTCATCTCCGAGCACCGGCCGGTTCCGGCGGGGCAGGAACTGGCGGCGGGTATCTGGCTGATCGAGCTGGAGGGCCTGACCGCGGAGCCGCGCGTGATGGGGCAGGGGGACTTCAAGTACCTGGGCTACGTCTACCGGGCGACGGGGATCAAGGGCGACAACAACACCCCGAAGACCGCGGTCAACGGCAACGGTGCGGGCGCGAAGGCGGGTGCGTGATGACCTACGTCAATCTGCACGCGATGCGGCTGTCCGGGGTCAAGGTCGACTACAGCGCGGCACGGGTGTCCACCAGCGGCGGCTACGAGGTTGAGCACTCGGCGGTGGTGGATGTGCACCTGGGCCGGTGCCACGAGGTGTACGTGTCGTTGTCGATCGAGGACGCCCGCGCGCTGCTGGCCGCGCTGCCGGGTGTGCTGGCCGAGCACGACGCCGCCGAGGCCGCGACCACCGATACCACCACCGGCGATGACGCGGTGGATGCCGGGAAGGCGGCGTAGGTCGTGTCCGAGCACTCGACGGCGATGCGGGCGGCCCGGTGGGTTGCGGTCCTGGTGATCGTGACCATCGGCGTCGCCGCCTTCGCTCTCTCGTTCGCTGCGCTCGAAGAGTTGGCGATCATGGCCCGCACCCCTGAGCATCTGGCGTGGCTGTGGCCGGTGATCGTGGACGGCACGATCATCCAGGCGACCATCTCGATGCTCGTCCTTGCGTCGGGGCCGGAGCGGCGCTGGTTCCTCGGGGTGCTGGTCTGCGGCGCCCTGGTCTCGGTCACCGGCAACTCCGTGCATGCGGCGATGGCGGGTGAGCACCTGCCCTGGTGGGCCGCTGCTCTGGTCGCCGCGGTGGCTCCGGTGTCGTTGCTGGTGGATACGCACGGGCTGGCGATGCTGTTCCGGGCCTCCAACCGCGACACCGCTTCGGAGCCCGTGGCCGAGCCCGAACAGTCCGCGGTCGTGGTCTCCGACCCGAGCCCGGTCGATCCTCCTCGCCCGGCCCCGGTGCGTCGCCGCAAGCCCGCCGCTCGTCGCGATCCGGCCAAGGTCGCCCGCGCGATCGAGATGCACGCCGACGGCGCGAAGTTCCCCGACATCGCCGCCGCGCTTGGGGTCTCGCCCTCGACCGCCCGCAACTACGTCGGCAAGGCCAAGACCGCCGACACCCCGGCCCCGGCACTTGCCGCGCCGCAGCCTCAGCCGACCGCGGCGTCTCCGGCGTCGTTCACGGCCCCGATCCGTCCTGTTCTTGCTGCCCCGCCTCGTCCGGTGGTGCAGCCGATGCTGCCGCTCACTGTGGCAGCTGGGGGGTAACCCGCCATGTCTCTGGAAGCTCTCATGGTCACCACCACCAGCGTCGTCGGCGCCGGTCTGCTGACCTGGTGGCGATACCTCGACCACCACACCACCCGACCCGACTCCCTCGACCAGATCGTCCAGGCGGCTCCGCCGGAGTTGCGGACCGCGGCGTTCATCCTGGCCGACCCCGCCCAGACCAACATCATGTTCGAAGCCCTCAAGCTCGGCTCCCGCGAGCACGGGTTCCCGCATGTGGTCGCCTGGGGCTACACCGACCACGGCATCGACGCCGAGGTGCAGTTGCTCGGCGGGCAGAAGCCGGGCGACTGGACCAACGACGACACCACGGCCACCCTGGCGACCTACTTCGCGGTGCCTGAGGTCACCGTGGTCTCGACCGAACCGTCCCACGTCCGGATCCAGGTGCGGACCTTCGATGTGCTGGGCGAGACCATCGACGCCACTGCCCCGGCCCCGGCGCCCGTGGTGAAGGTGGTGACCGCAGCGTCGGTCGGGGTCGATCTGGAGTCGATCCCGGTCGGGGTCACCGAACTCGGTGTGTCGTGGCGGGTGCGAATCCTGTACTCGCACATCCTGGTTGCGGGCGCTACCGGCTCGGGCAAGGGCTCGGTGCTGTGGTCGATGCTCGATGGTCTCGGTCCCGCTATCCGGGCCGGGCTGGTGGATGTGTGGATGGCCGACCCCAAGGGCGGGGCGGAGTTCGGGCGCGGGGAGAACCGGCTGTTCGTCCGCTTCGCCGTCGACTCGGAATCGATCCTGGCCATGCTCAAAGAAGCGGTCGAGGTGATGCGTGAGCGGCTGGCCCGGATGCGTCACGACGGGCTGCGCAAGCTCGTTCCTACGACTGATGAACCACTGATCGTGATCATCATCGATGAGGCCGCGTCGCTGTCGTCGTATGCCACCCGCGAGGAGCAGAACGAGTTCCGGCGCCTGTCCGGGCTGCTGCTGTCCCAGGGCCGCGCTGCCGCGGTCACGGTGGTCGCCGCGCTGCAGGACCCGTCGAAGGAGACGATGCCCAACCGGCAACTGTTCCCGGTCCGCATCGGGCTGCGCCTGGACGAGCCCACCCAGACGGCGATGGTTCACGGCCAAGGCGCTCGGGATCGGGGTGCGCGCTGCGACAAGATCAGCGAGGACACCCCCGGCGTCGGCTATGTCGGCGAAGACGGCACGACCGGATTCGTGCGGGTGCGCGCCTTCTGGGTGGACAACGACGCCGCGAACGCCATCGTGGACGCCTACAGCCCCGCCCAGCCCGACACCGCCCCGGCCGCGGATTACTCCGGGTTCGACCCAGACGACCTCGGTGACGAAGGCGGGGTGGCGGCGTGAGGCGCGGGTTCGTGACCGAATCGCACGTGGTCGTCTACTGCGACTCCTGCGGGGACCTCTACACCGGCAGCGATGGCGAGTCGGTCTGCTTCGACACCCGCTACCAGGCGATCGCCTACCTGAACTGCCTGCCCGGCCCGGCTCGCTGGGTCTACGACGGCGACACCATCATCTGCCCCCGCTGCCAGGGCGCCACCCGCTGCGCCGAGCACGCCCACTCCTTCCCCGAAAACCGAGGCTCCCTGATGTCCGATGTCCGAAATCTGTTCTTCGACAACCCGAACCACGGCCGCGACCGGGACGCCGAGCTGGTGGTCGACACCCGCGCCGAGCGTCGCTGCCGCTGGGAACGCTTCGGCGCGGACCCCCTGGCGGTGGTGGTGCACCTGCTGGCCGAGACCGGCGACGCCCCCGGCTGGCACCTCGACCTCGACCTGCACGGCGGGGACGACGACTGGCCGGAGGCGGCATGAGCACCACCGGCAAGCCCGCCGCCGACGAGGTGCACCCGATCGTCGCCAAAGCCGCGGCCGGGGTCCGCAAGCGCCGGACCCGCAACACCGCCCCGATTCCCTTCGCCCCGACACCGGGCCAGCTCGAACTCTTCGCCCCCGCCGACCTGGAGGACCAGCAGCCGTGAAGACCACCACCACGACCACCGAGACCGGCACCGACCCCTTCGACGCCATCCTCACCGGCGCCGGATACGCCCTGCTCTACACTGGCTACGCCGCCGCCCTGGCGATCAAGTGGGCGGTGCTGTTCCCGGTCATCTCCGCTCCGCTCGGGTTCTCGGTGCTGGCCGGGGTCCTGCTGGGCTGGCCGGTCGGCCTCGGGCTCGGGCTCGTGTTCACCGCGGGGATCATGCTCTGGCGACACCGGAGTCCGGAGATGTTCGAGCGGTGGGTCACCGACCGTGTCCGCACTCGGTTCCTGACCTGGTGGCGCTACACCCGCCGCTGGCGTCGCCTGCTGGCTGCCTGCAACCTCACCCTCCGCGACGGCGAGCGCACGTTCTGCCCGCGGCTGCTCTCGGTCGCGGTCGGCACCTCCACCGACGTGGTCCGGGTGAAGATGCTGGCCGGGCAGTCCCCGGCCGACTTCGAGAACCGCGCCGAGCACCTGGCCCACGCCTTCGGCGCCGACGCCGCCCGCGTCGCCATCACCGGCCCGGCCACCGTCGAACTGTCGTTGCGCTACGGCGACACCCTCGCCCAGACCATCACCCTCCCGACCCACCGGCACCTGCCCGGCGCGCTGGGCTCGATCGAGAAGGGACAGGCGGCGTGAGGTTTTACCTGGGCAGCCACCACCCCGGTTGGCTGACCCGCACCCCGGTCCCCTTGTTCATCTCCGATGTCCGCCTGTCCCGCTACAAGAGCTTGCCCCGTGCGATCGGCCGGTGGGCACTGGACTCCGGCGGGTTCTCCATGCTCAGCGTGCACGGCACCTGGGACGCCGGTCCCACCCCGGCCGAGTACGCCGCGCGGGTGCGCCGCTACCGCGACGAGGTCGGCGGCCTGGACTGGGCGGCGCCGCAGGACTGGATGTGCGAGCCGTTCATCACCGACCGCACCGGCCTGAGTGTGGCCGAGCACCAGGCGCGCACGGTCACCAACTACCTGACCCTGCGTGACCTCGACCCGGACCTGCCGTTCGTGCCGGTGTTGCAGGGCTTCGACCTGCCCGACTATCTCGCCTGCGCCGACCTCTATCAACAGGCCGGGATCGACCTGGGTGGGGTGCAGGTGGTCGGGGTCGGGTCGGTGTGCCGTCGCCAGGGCACCCGCGACGCCGCCGCGATCATGACCGCTCTCTGCCAGCACCTGCCCGGGGTGCGGTTGCACGGGTTCGGGATCAAGACCAGCGGCCTGCACCAGTACGGCGCCCTGCTCGCCTCCGCGGACTCGATGGCCTGGAGCTACGGAGCCCGCCGCTCCGACCCGCTGCCCGAGTGCACGGGGCACAAGAACTGCGCGAACTGCCTGACCTATGCCCTCGGCTGGCGCACCAAGGTCCTCGACGCGATGACCACCCGCCACCACACCGTCAGCACCCGCAGCCGTGACCGCGGGCAGCTGGCGCTGTTCGACCTGGAGGACGCCGCATGACCCACACTGCCACCACGGTGGTGAACGATGACCCGTCACAGCCCGCCGTCTCCCGGCAGACTGCGGCGGATCGTCGTGCGCTCCCGAACCTCAACGAGATCGCCGAATCCGCCGCCGAGCACGAAGGCGTCTGCGCGCGGATGATCCCGATGCGCGCGTTCGACCGCGACACCGGCCGCATCTCCTACATCGGCGTGCCATGCAAGTCCACCATCGCCTCGGTCTGCCCCGCGTGCGCGAAGGCTGCCCGCTACACCCGCATGATCCAGTGCAAGGAAGGCTGGACGCTGGCCGAGGAGCCGCAGCGGGACGAGCCGGAAGTCACTGCGGCACAACGTGACCTGCTCGATGCTCGGGTGCGGATGTTCACCGAGTACCACGCCGCACGCCAGGAAGGTGACGACGAAGCAGCCGACGCGATCCGCGAACTCGTCGGTGAACTCGACGCCGAGTTGAAGGAGTCCGGGGCGCGTGGCCCGTTCCCGCCGCTGGACCCCAAACCGCGCCGCAAGGCCAAGTCCACCCGGCGTCGAGACGACGTGCCCGACCTGCCCCGCAAGAAGGTCGCCAAGCGCACCGTGGGCCGGGAGTACGCGGGCAAGTACCGGCCGTCGACCTTCTTCACCCTGACCCTGCCCAGCTACGGCCGGATCAACGAAGCGCCCAACGCTGAGGGCGAGATGGTCAAGGACGGCTCCCCGGTGCACCCGGACTCCTACGACTACACCCAGGCAGCCCGCGACACCATACACCTCAAGGCCCTGTTCACCCGCTGGGTGCAGAACCTCCGGCGCGCGGTCGGCTGGAATGTGCAGTACTTCGCCACGGTCGAGCCGCAGAAGCGCGGCGCTCCGCATCTGCACATTGCCATGCGCGGCACGGTGCCGAACGAGATTCTGCGGGCGGTGACTGCGGCGACCTACCGCAACATCTGGTGGCCGCACCACGACCGCGAGGTCTACACCGATGACCTGATGCCGGTCTGGGACCACCAAGCGAACACCTTCGTTGACCCCGACACCGGGCAGCCGTTGACCACCTGGGATGAGGCGCTGGAGGTCATGGACACCGTGGACGAGCTGGAGCCCGCGCACTCGCTGCGCTTCGGTGCCCAGTGCAAGACGGTGCAGATCCTGGCCGGGTCGGACGAGGAAGACCGCAAGGTCAAGTACCTGACCAAGTACCTCACTAAGTCGGTCACCGAGATTCTCGAGCCCGACAGCGTCCGGGTGGCGGTCCACTACGACCGGCTCCAGGAAGAACTCAAGCGCACCCCGTGCTCGAAGACCTGCGCGGTGTGGTTGCGCTACGGCATCGTCCCTCACGGCGCGAGCGCCAAGACGGTGGCCGGTCGGTGCAAGGGCAAGGCGCATCGCCGTGAATGCCTCGGGCTGCCCGGCCAGCGGGTCATCTCCTCGGGGCTGTGGACCGGCAAGAGCGTGGAGGACCACCGCGCCGACCGGGCCGAGTTCGTCCGCCAGTACCTGGCCGCGGCGGGAATCGAACGGCCTGAACCGGCGAACCTGCGCATCACCCCGATCCGCCCCGGCGACAGGGACGCGCCACCCCGCGCGCATCTGGTGATGGCGGCTGTCGCTGACCGGATCAGGAAACGCGCCGAGTACGACGCCGCCCGCCTGGCCATCGCCGCGGATGGGCCACCGGGGACCGAGATTCTTTCCGCAATTCAGCCAGCAGCAGCGTAGGGGAGTGGAGATGGACAACAGACCGGAGTACGTGGGAGTGAAGGGGGCGGCGGTCTACCTCGGTACCGGTGAGCGGTTCATCCGCCGGTTGGTGGCCGAGCGGCGGGTGGTCTTCTACAAGGTCGGTGGGCTGGTGCGGTTCAAGGTCGCGGACCTGGAGGCGTATGCGCAGGCCGGGCGGGTCGAGGCGATCGAGGTCCGCTGGCACGGTGGAAGGGCGGTGGCCTGATGCCTGCTCGCCGCCGGTTCGGCAAGGTCCGCAAGCTGCCCTCGGGCAAGTTCCAAGCGTCGTTCATCGGCCCGAACGGGTTGCGGCAGAACGCCCCGCAGACCTTCCGGACGAAGACCGATGCTGACCGCTGGCTGGTGAAGGTCGAGGCCGACATTAGCCGAGGAGCCTGGCTGGACGAGAAGCTGGGACGGCAGCGGTTCGAGGACTACGCCAAGGCGTACCTGCGCGAGAACTCCGACGTGGGGCCACGCTGGGAGGAGACCTGCCTTCGGAACATGCGCCTGCACATGACCGACCTACTCGACCGGCCCTTGGTGGCGATCACCGCGCCGGTCGTGCGCACCTGGCACGCGAACGCTCTCGCTGGGAAGGGTGGCCGGACCTCCATTCAGCAGTCGTACCGATTCCTGCGGGCCGTGATGAATCAGGCCAAGCGGGACGGCGCGATCATGGTCAACCCCTGCTCGATCAAGGGCGCCGGTACCGACCGGGCCAAAGAACGCAGCATCGCCAATGTCGAGGATGTCGCTGCGCTGGTGGAGGCGATCTATCCGCGGTACCGAGCGGCGGTGCTGCTGGCGGCGTGGTGCGGGTTGCGCCGGGGCGAGATCATCGGGCTGAACGTGGTGGACGTGGACCTGGTGGCGAACGTGGTCCAGGTCCGACGCAACTGGGTCGAGCTGCTGGAGTCCGATGAGGCATTCGAGGCGGACCCGAAGACCGACGCCGGTGCTCGTCCGGTGGCGATCCCGCCGCACCTTCGCCCGTACCTGATCGAGCACCGCGAGCAGTGGGCCGGGCCGGTGTGGATGTTCGTCGGCCGTGACGGGCAGCGGATGCGGGGTAACGCGATCTACCAGGCGTTCGTCCGGGCGCGGAACAAGGTCGGGGTCTCGGTGACCTTCCACGACCTGCGGCACACCGGGCAGAGCTTGGCTGCACTCACCGGAGCGAACTTGGCCGACTTGAAGAAGCGCCTCGGGCACTCCTCGAACGCTGCCGCCAGCCGATACCTACACGCGGTGGACGGCCGGGACCGCGAGGTCGCCGACGAGCTGAGCCGGATCGCTGCTCGGGGCAATGCCGCCGAACTGCCGCGTCGGATCGTCGTGAAGCACTGATGCTCTTGGAGGCACGGATGGGGCACGGATTTGGTTTCCGTGCCCCTGAACTGCGATTATGCTCCTGCCTCACACGCGGAAGGTCGCTGGTTCGAAACCAGCTGGGACCACACATCAGGATTGGCTGGCCGGTGGATCGCTCGGGCGGAGTCTCGGCGACCTCTGCACCGACCTGGAGGCGGCTTCTGAGGGGGATCGTGATCGAGGGCGCGCCGGTGTCGCGGGCCGAAATCGCGCTGGAAGTGGGCTCAGTTCAGGCGGGCGGCCAGGGTGGGCTGCCCTGGTCCGTCGAGTTCGCCGATGGCGCCTGCGCGACCTGCCATAGCCATGAGCAGTGCTTCGCCGGGGCCGGTGACTTCGGGGCCGGCGCCGTGGGTCCAGTCGATGTCGATGGCGCGCAGGCGTAGTCCGCTGATGCGGGGCTTGGCGCCGAGGCGGGGGTTGCCGGGGGTCTGGTCGAGGACGTAGGCCAAGTGCTCAGGCGGGATCGTGCGTGGCATGCCGAGCGGTCGGCGGATGTCCTGGTGGTGCACGGTGCCGTCGACCATGGCGATCATCCCGCCGAACGCCGCGGTCAGTCCGCGCGGCTGCACATGCTCGCGGAAGAAGGCGAGCAGCTCACCGGTGTCGAGGTCGGCGAACTCGGCTACCCCGACTTCGTTGGCCCGCACCCAGCGCCCTTTGGCGAAGCGGCGCAACAGCCCGACGGTTCCGAGGTGGTCGTAGCTGACCATGTGCGCGGCGACGTCACGCACCCGCCAGCCCGTGCACAGGCTCGGGGCGTTCCACTGTTCTTCACTCAGCGTGGCCAGCAGCCCGGCGAGCTCTTCGCGTTCGGCGCGCGCCATCTCCAGCACGGTCGCGGTCACGGGCGACCCTCCGCGATGTGGGCGTAGCGGTCGAGCACGGTGCTCCACCCACCGCCGCCCTCGGCGATGGCGGTGCGAATCGCGGCACCGTCGGCGAGGCGGTCCAGGTGCCGGTGGGTCAACGCGACCGCTGTCTGCTCGGGTCCCTCGCTGGTGAAGCGGATCTCGATCTCGCTGGACCGGTCCGGGTCGGGGTCGAATTCCCAGCGTCCGTTGATCTGCCAGGTCAGCACCAGTCGGTGCGGTGGCTCCCAGGCCAGGGCCCGACCCCAGTCGCATTCGGCGCCGTCGGTGCCGCGTTCGTACCAGCGCCCGCCCACCCGCGGTTCCAGCACGACGTCGGCCAACGCGGACCGGCCGATGTGATAGGCCGAGGGCCACCAGCGCCCGATCGAGCCGGTGAAGAACGCGAAAGCCTGCTCGATCGGCAGCGCCACGGTGGCGCCGCCCTGTAGTCCGGGAACGGTCACGATGGCTCCTGTTCGGCACCGGCGGCCTCGGCCGCCTTCTGGAAAGAGGTCAGGGCGTCGTCCCAGATCCGCTGGAAATACGCCTGCAGCGCGGCCAGCCCCTGCGGATCGACCCGGTAGATCCGGCGCGTGCCCTGCGGGGTGGCGACCACAAGACCGCCGTCACGCAGCACCCGCAGGTGCTGGGAGACCGCCTGCGGGGTAATCGGCAGCTGCTCGGCGAGTTCGCGCACCGAGCTCGGCCGCCGGGCCAAGCGCTCGATGATCTCCTTGCGCATGGGGTCACCGAGCACGGTGACATCCACACCTTCGAAAGCAACCACCTTCGAAAGTGTGCGCTTTCATTACCGGTGGCGCAAGCCCGATTCGCCGGGCTGTCGAGGGGAGCAGGGTCGCCGGCCCGGTGGGCACAGGCATTGCGTCGTCAGCCTGTGACGTAGAAGGTTCCGATGCTCGGCGTCTGGAAGCCGCCGACGCCGGGCAAGGTGGCCGTGACCACGACCTGGCCCGGTCCGGCGACGATCTCGGCCCGATCGGCCGACCGGTCGGTGACTGTTCCCGAAGCGCCGGTGGACAGGTTCTGCCAGGTGTAGACGTACCCATGACCCGCCGGTGCCGGATAGATCGCGCCGTGTCCGTGCGCCACCGTCGGCTGCACCAGCGCGGCCCCGTTCGCGGGGTCGACGGCGACGATCAACCCGGGCACCTGCAGCCGCGTCTCCGCCGGGTACGACGGCTGCGAGCGAGGTCCAGCTCCGGTCTGCTCGCAGGTGACACGGTGTCAGCCGATACACCGGAGGGCGTCATGTTGAGTATCGGAGATTTCGCCGCCCACGGGCGGGTGTCGGTGCGGATGCTGCGCCACTACGATGCGGTCGGGCTGCTGCGCCCGGATCGGGTGGATCCGGTGAGCGGCCACCGCTGGTACGGGGCGGGGCAGCTGGCGAGGCTGAACAGGATCGTCGCGATCAAAGAACTCGGCTTCACGCTGGAGCAGGTGGGCCGGATCCTGGACGACCGGGTCGGCGATGCCGAGCTGCGGGGCATGCTCCGGCTGCGCCGCGCCGAGCTCGAGCAGCGGATCGTGGCCGACCGCGCACGGCTGGCCCAGGTGGAGGCGAGGCTCCGGATGATCGAGAAGGAGGGCGCCATGCCCGTCGATGATGTGGTCGTGAAGTCCGTGCCCGCGGTGCGGGTCGCGGAATTGAGCGCGGTGGCCGACGATTTCGAGCCGACGTCGATCGGCCCGGTGGTGGGCCGGTTGTTCGAGGAGCTCTGCGCGCGGCTGGAGCGCGCGCGGGTGCCGATCGTCGGCCCGGCCATCTGCTACTACGAGCAACGCGCAGTCGGTGACGGGTCGGTGCTCGCGCACGCGGCGATGCCGGTGAACGTCGGACCCGATCCCGGCCACGATTTCGACGTGGTCGATCTGCCCGCCATGGAGCGAGCGGCGACGGTGATCCACCGGGGTGACATGAACGGGGTCCTGGAGCCGTGGCAGGGGCTCGGGCGGTGGATCGCGGACAACGGTTACCGCAGCGACGGGCCCGGCCGCGAGGTGACGCTGGTGTACTCCGAGGACGCGGGGGAGTGGGTCACCGAGATCCAGGAGCCGATCGCACCCGCCTGACCTGCCTCGTTCGCGGCGGTGGGCGCTACCGGCCGTCCCCCGCCGGGGACGGGTCCGGCTCGTCGACGAGCACCCCGACGAAGGGCTCACCCTCGCCCGCGAAGGTGTACGCCCCGCCCGCGATCCGCTGGATGAGGCCGCGGGTCCACTCCGCGCCGCGATCCGCCGAGTGGATCCACAGGTTCATGATTTCGCCGATGTGGCCGAACTGCTCGGGGCCGTCCGCGGGGTCGTAGTGCTCGGTGACCGCGGAGCGCCACCGTTCGAGCCCGGCGATCCGCTGCTCGAGCAGGTCGACGGCCTCGGCTCTGGGCAGGTCGACCATGAAGCCGAGGCCGGCGGAGAGCGCGTCGGAGTTCTGCTCGTGCGAGCTCAGCGCCGCGCGCAGCAGGGCGAAGAACTCGGCGGTGCCCGCCGCGGTGACCTCGTATTCGACGCGGGGCGGCCCGCCCGCGGTGCTCGGCGCCACCTCGTGCTCGAAGAGCAGGCCCTGCTTCGCCAGCTGCTTGAGCGCGTGGTAGATCGAGCCGGGCTTGGCGTTGCTCCACTCGTCCGCGCCCCAGTACTCCAGGTCGTTGCGGATCTGGTAGCCGTGCGCCCGCCCGTGCTGGCGGACCGCACCCAGGACCAGTAGGCGGATGGCGGACATGGACTCCCTCTCGGTCGATGTGGTCAGGCCAGGTCTAGCAAAGTCCGGTTGATTGTGTGCGCCATCCGTCCGGTGGCGGACTTTCCCTACCCTTTGGTCTGTCTTTACTATCGTGGGTGACCTCAGCGTCACCGGTCACGTACCACAGCGCCGCACGATCACGCGGCGCGTTCGATGCCGCACATGTTCCGCCGATGAACCGGGCACCGCCCCGGCGAAGGAGAAATATGTTCACCGACACCGACGTCGCCCCGCAACTCCGCTCGATGCGCGAAACATGTTGAAGCGCAAGGTTTTCAAACCTGCCGCTTGAGCGTGCACCGGCGGCGAGGGCTCTCAGGGTTTGCTAAGTCATTACCCCTACCCTCGCTCTGCATTACCTTCCCCGACCCGTCGAAGCGTCGGGTAATCGCTCCACCGCGACTGCCGGTTCGCGGTCAGTGCCCCTGTCGGACAGCGTGATCGTCAACCGACCTCGGCTGCGCCGGGTCGGCGAAGGAGAAGACATGGCTATCGAGAACGACCTGGCTCCACCCGGCCCCGATTTCCGGGACCGGATGAAATCCATACTGCGGCATGATGTTCCCGCGTCCATCGTGGTGTTCCTGGTCGCGCTGCCGCTCTCGCTCGGTATCGCGGTCGCCTCCGGCGCGCCGGTGGAGGCGGGGCTGATCGCCGCGGTCATCGGCGGCATCGTGGCCGGGTTCCTCGGCGGGTCGGTGCTGCAGGTCAGCGGCCCGGCCGCGGGGCTGACGGTGGTGGTGGCCGAGTCGATCAACCAATTCGGCTGGCGGGTCACCTGTTTCATCGTGGTCGCGGCCGGAGTGCTGCAGATCCTGTTCGGGTTGAGCCGGGTGGCGCGGGCCGCGCTGGCGGTAGCGCCGGTGGTGGTGCACGCCATGCTGGCCGGCATCGGCCTCACCATCGCGCTGCAGCAGGTGCACGTGCTGCTCGGCGGCGAATCGCAGAGCAGCGCCTGGGCCAACATCACCGGGCTGCCCGCGCAGATCGTGAACCTGGACGCCTGGGACGCGGCCATCGGGCTGGTGGTCGTCGCCATCATGGTCGGCTGGAAGCGGGTGCCGAAGCGGCTCGCCGCGGTGCCGGGGCCGCTGGTGGCGGTCGTGGTCGCCACGGTGCTCTCCCTGGTGCTGCCCGCCGACGTCGAGCGGATCGTGCTGAACGGCTCGCTCTTCGACGCCATCGCGCTGCCGCAGATCCCGGACGGCGGCTGGGCGGCGGTCGCGCTCATGGTGCTCACCATCGCGCTGATCGCCAGCGTGGAGAGCCTGCTCTCGGCGGTCGCCATCGACAAGATGCACGACGGCAAGCGCACCAACTTCGACCGCGAGCTCATCGGCCAGGGCTCGGCCAACGTGCTCTCCGGCCTGGCGGGCGGGCTGCCGGTGACCGGCGTGATCGTGCGCAGCGCGACCAATGTCGCGGCGGGCGCGCGCAGCAAGGCCTCGGCGATCCTGCACGGGGTCTGGCTGCTGGTCTTCTCGGTGGCGCTGGCCTCGCTGGTCGAGCAGATCCCGCTGGCCGCACTCGCCGGGCTGCTCATCGTGATCGGTACCCAGCTGGTCAAGCTGGCGCACATCAAGCTCGCCAAGCGCACCGGTGACCTGCTGATCTACGCCTCCACCATCCTCGGCGTGGTCTTCCTGAACCTGCTGGAGGGGGTGCTCATCGGGCTCGCGCTCGCCTTCGCGCTGCTGCTCTGGCGGGTGGTGCGGATCCACGTGCACGCCCAGCAGGCGCCCGGCTCCGAGCAGTGGGTGGTGCGGATCGACGGCTCCTGCACCTTCCTGGCGCTGCCGAAGCTCACCGGTGAGCTGGGCAAGGTGCCCGCGGGCGCCGACGTCACGGTGGAGATGACCGTCGACTTCCTCGACCACGCCGCCTACGAGGCGCTCGAGGAATGGGTGCGCCAGCAGGAGAACGGCGGCGGCTCGGTGCACTTCGTCGAGATCGGCAGCGCCAGGATGGCGGATGCCACCGCCGGGCCGCCCGCCCGCGGCATGGGCCGCGCCATCTGGGACGACATCCTCGGCCCCTGGCGGCACGAGGAGGCGCCCGCGGACAAGGTGACCGCGGGCGTCGCGGCCTACCACCGCGGCCACGCGCACGTGGTGCGGCCGCACCTGGACGAGCTGCGCGACCGGCAGGACCCGGACTCCTTCTTCCTCACCTGCGCCGACTCCAGGATCGTGCCGAACGTGATCACCAGCAGCGGCCCCGGCGACCTGTTCACCGTGCGCAACGTCGGCAACCTGGTCCCGGCCACCGGCGACCCGTCGGTGGAGGCGGCGCTGCTCTTCGCGCTGGCCGAGCTGAACGTGCGCAGCGTCGTGGTCTGCGGGCACTCGTCCTGCGGGGCGATGAAGGCGCTGCACTCCGGCGCCGAGGCGGGGCCGGAGATCGGGGCGTGGCTGGCGCACGCCGCGCCCAGCCTGGAGCGCTTCCGGCTCGGCCACCCGGTCGCGCTCGCCGCGCGGGCCGCGGGCTTCGGCGAGGTCGACCAGCTGAGCATGGTGAACGTGGCCGTGCAGCTGGGGACGCTGCGCAACCACCCTGCGGTGCTGGAGCGCGGGGCCGCGGTCACCGGGCTGTTCTTCGACATCGCCAGCGCGCGGGTGGTCGAGGTGACCGAGGGCGGGATCGCGCAGATCGACGAGAGCGGGCAGCGGCGGATGCTCGAGCTGGTCTGAGCGCCACGGCCCGGCGTACGCGCGGCCGTCGCGGCGGCTCGTACGCTGGGCTCGTGAGCATTGATCCCGACCCCCGCGCGGCTCGCGGTGAGCCCGAGCACAAGTACGCCTGGCGGCGCCGGATCGCGGAGCGCCGCGGCATGGAGCTCGGGTACCGGATCCTGGTCGCGCTGGTCGGGCTCGCGGTGCTGGCGCTCGGCATCGTCGCCATTCCCTACCCGGGGCCGGGCTGGGCCATCGTCTTCGCCGGGCTCGGCATCCTGGCCAGCGAATTCGCGTGGGCCAAGCGGGTCCTGGCGTGGCTTCGCGAGCGGTACCGGCATTTCATGACATGGTTCTCGGCGCGCGGGCCGCTGGTGCGCGCGCTCGCGGCGCTCGGTACCTTCCTGATCGTCGTCGCGACGCTCTGGGTGCTGGGTACGTTCTCACTGGTCGGCGGCTGGATCGGAGTGGAGTGGCCATGGTTGCGCAGTCCCCTGAACTGACCGAGGTCGGCGGCGCCGCGCTGCGCGACCCCGCGTGGGTCTCCGCGCGGATCGCGGAGATGGGCCGGAGCTGGGGCACCGACTCCTGCCGGGCCGCGGGCACGCTGTGGTGGTGCATGGTGGCCTCCGCCCTGGTCCGGCCGGTGATCGGGGCGTACGCCGCGCAGGCGGCGGTGCCGGTGGTCGAACTGGACCGGATCACCTGCCCGGTGCGCGCCGACGGCGGAGTCGAGACCGTGCGGCTCGCCGAGCCGGCCGGGCCGGGTGCGGCTCGGGGGCCCGCGGCCCACCGCGACGGCGAGACCGGGCCGGAGGCGGCCGGAAGCGGCGCGGAAACTCCCGCGGCGGCCGACGCGGCGGGGGCGAGCCGCGCCGCGGCACCGTCGGGGCGAGCGGCCGCGCAGGCGCTGCGGGCCAGTCTGGCCTCGGCGATCGCCACCGTCGCGCAGGCCTCCGGCGCGGGCATCCCGGCGCTCTGGGCGGTGGTCGCCGACGCCATCGGCAACCGGGCGATCGACGCGGGCGCCCCCGCGGCCGCGGGCGTGCTCGCGCGCGACGTCGGCGGCAAACTCCCGGCACCGCGCTTCCAGGAGGTCGCGGGCCGCACCTTCGTCAAGCGGATCTCCTGCTGCCTGGTCTTCGAGGCACCCGGCTGCGACATGTGCACAAGCTGCCCGAAGCGCCCCGCCGCCGAGCGGGAGCGGCTCCTGACGGCACTGACCACGGGGAACTGACTCCCGGACGGACACCGGCCACGGTGTCCGTCGGCGCATCCGCACGGCGGTGCCGATAGCATGGCAGCGCCGGCGCACACGGGTGCCCGGCACCGGGGCGGGAAACCGCCCCCTGGGCGCGAAACGCCCGCATCCGACGACGCCGAGGAGAGCTCAGCCGTGACCATCTCAGCCCCGATCAGTCCTGCCACCCACGTCCGGGTGCCTGCCGGGACGACGGCGGGTGCCGCGGTGCGCGAGGCGGGGCTGCCGACCAAGGGCCCGGACACCATCGTGGTGGTGCGCGACGCCGATGGCCTCAAGGATCTCTCCTGGGTGCCGGAGGCCGACGTCGAGGTCGAGGCGATCGCCGCGAACACCGAGGCGGGCCGCAGCGTGATCCGGCACTCCGCCGCGCACGTGCTGGCCCAGGCGGTGCAGCAGGAGTTCCCGGAGGCCAAGCTCGGCATCGGCCCGCCGATCAAGGACGGCTTCTACTACGACTTCCGGGTCGACCGCCCGTTCACCCCGGAGGATCTGGCCAAGCTGGAATCCCGGATGAAGAAGATCGTGAAGGGCGCGCAGCGCTTCGCCCGCCGGGTCGTCGACATCGAGGACGCCAGGGTCGAGCTGGCCGGTGAGCCGTTCAAGCTGGAGCTGATCTCGGACAAGTCCGGCATCGACGACCCCGAGGTGATGGAGGTCGGCGGCAAGGAACTCACCATCTACGACAACCTCGACCCGCGCTCCGGCGAGCGGGTCTGGGGCGACCTCTGCCGCGGCCCGCACATCCCGACCACCAAGTTCATCCCGGCCTTCAAGCTCACCCGCAGCTCCGCCGCGTACTGGCGCGGCGACCAGAGCCGCGAGGGGCTGCAGCGCATCTACGGCACCGCGTGGGAGTCGCCGGAGGCCCTGGAGCAGCACCTGCACCTGCTGGCCGAGGCCGAGCGGCGCGACCACCGCAAGCTCGGGCTGGAGCTCGACCTCTTCAGCTTCCCGGACGAGCTCGGGTCGGGGCTGCCGGTGTTCCACCCGAAGGGTGGCATCATCCGCAAGGAACTGGAGGAGTACTCGCGGGCGCGGCACGTGGCGGCCGGGTACGAGTTCGTGAACACCCCGCACGTCACCAAGGGGCACCTCTTCGAGGTCTCCGGCCACCTGGACTGGTACCGGGACGGCATGTTCCCGGCCATGCAGCTGGACGCGGAGTACAACGAGGACGGCACCGTCCGCAAGCCCGGCCAGGACTACTACGTCAAGCCGATGAACTGCCCGATGCACAACCTGATCTTCCGCTCGCGCGGCCGCTCGTACCGCGAGCTGCCGCTGCGGCTCTTCGAGTTCGGGTCGGTGTACCGGTACGAGAAGTCCGGCGTGATCCACGGCCTCACCCGGGTGCGCGGCATGACCCAGGACGACGCGCACATCTACTGCACCAAGGAGCAGATGCACGCGGAGCTCACCAGCACGCTGCAGTTCGTGCTCGGGCTGCTCGCCGACTACGGCCTGGACGACTTCTACCTGGAGCTCTCCACCAAGGACCCGGTGAAGTTCGTCGGCTCGGACGAGATCTGGGAGGAGGCCACCGAGACGCTCGCCAAGGTCGCCGCGGCCTCCGGGCTGGACCTGGTGCCCGACCCGGGCGGGGCCGCCTTCTACGGCCCGAAGATCTCGGTGCAGGCCAAGGACGCGCTCGGCCGCACCTGGCAGATGTCGACCATCCAGCTCGACTTCAACCTGCCGGAGCGGTTCCAGCTGGAGTACACCGCCGCCGACGGCAGCAAGCAGCGGCCGGTCATGATCCACCGGGCGCTCTTCGGCTCGATCGAGCGGTTCTTCGGCGTGCTCACCGAGCACTACGCGGGCGCCTTCCCGGCCTGGCTGGCGCCGGTGCAGGTGGTCGGCATCCCGGTGGCCGACGCCTTCGCCGAGCACCTCGACGGGGTGGTCGAGCGGCTGCGCGACGCCGGGATCAGGGCCCAGGTGGACCGCACCGACGACCGGATGCAGAAGAAGATCTTCAACCACACCGCGCAGAAGGTGCCGTTCATGCTGCTCGCGGGCGAGCGGGACGTCACCGCGGGCGCGGTGAGCTTCCGCTTCCGGGACGGGAGCCAGGTGAACGGGGTGCCGGTGGACGACGCCGTCGCCACCATCCTCGCCTGGATCGCGGGCCGGGAGAACGCGTCGCCGTCGGCGGACGGGTTCGAGGTCCGGAAGGCGGGTTCATGAGCGAGGAGTTCCTGGTCCGGGGCGCGGGGGAGCCGGACCGGCTGCAAAGGCTGTGGACGCCCTACCGGATGTCCTATATCTCCGCGGCCGCCACGGCCGAGCCGAAGGTCGGGTCCACGGGGCACCCCTTCACCGACATCCCGCTCATGGACGACGAGGACGGCCTGGTCATCGCGCGCGGCGAACTCGTCTACGCGGTGCTGAACCTGTACCCGTACAACCCCGGACACCTCATGGTGGTCCCGTACCGCAGGGTCGCCAAGCTGGAGGACCTGACCGACGCCGAGGCGGCCGAGCTCATGGCCTTCACCCAGGAGGCGATCCGCACGGTCAAGCGGGTCTCCTCCCCGCACGGCTTCAATGTCGGGCTGAACCTGGGCGGGGTCGCGGGCGGTTCGCTCGCCGACCACCTGCACCAGCACGTCGTCCCGCGCTGGGGCGGCGACGCCAACTTCATCACCGTCATCGGCGGCGCCAAGGTGATGCCGCAGCTGCTGCGCGACACCAGGGCGCTGCTCGCCGCCGCCTGGAAGAACCCGGACCCGGTCGCGAAGGATGTCGAGTGAGGTGCTGAGCTTCTTCGGCCGCGCGACCTTCGCCAAGGCCACCGCTCCGCTGGGCAAGGCGCTGGTGCGCACCGGGCTCACCCCGGACGCGGTCACGCTGCTCGGGACGGCCGCCACCATCGCGGCCGCGGTCACGCTCTTCCCGGCGGGCCACCTGTTCTGGGGCACCATGGTGATCTGGCTGTTCGTCATGTTCGACATGCTGGACGGCGCCATGGCCAGGGCGCGGGGCGGCGGCACCAGGTACGGGGCGGTGCTGGACGCCACCTGCGACCGGGTCGCCGACGGCGCCATCTTCGGCGGGCTGGCCTGGTGGGCGGTGTTCCACGAGAACGACAAGGTGCTGTTCGCCGCAACGCTGGTGGTGCTGGTGACCTCGCAGGTCATCTCCTACGCCAAGGCGCGCGCCGAGGCCAGCGGGCTCTCCGCCGACGGCGGGCTGATCGAGCGGCCGGACCGGTTGATCATCGTGCTGGTCGGCGCCGGGTTCACCGGGATCGGCGGGTACTGGGGGATCGAGTGGCTCACCTGGGCGGTGCACGTCGCCATGTGGATCCTCGCGGTGCTCAGCACCGTCACGGTGTTCCAGCGGGTGCTCGCGGTGCGCAACTCGCCGGGCGCCCGCGACCTGCTCCCGCCCACCGGGCCCGCACCGGCGCAGGAGGCCGGATGAGCGGGCGGGTCGCCGCGCCCGTCGGTTGCCGACCGCTCGGGAGCGCCGCATGAGCGTCGGCGAGCGCGTGGCCGCGCTCGGGTACGCCGCGGGCTGGCGCGTGGTGCGCATGCTGCCGGAAGGGTTGGCGCGCAGTGCCTTTCGTTTCGGTGGGGACCGCGCGGCCCGCGGCGGCGGCCCGGAGCAGTTGCGCCGCAACCTCGCCCGCGTCCTCGACGTCCCCCCGGCCGAGGTGCCGGACGAGCTGATCCGGGATGCGCTGCGCTCCTACGCCCGCTACTGGCGCGAGGCCTTCCGGCTGCCGACCATGGACCACGCCGCGCTCGGCCGCTCCCCGCTGCTCCCGGTCGAGGGGCTGGTGCACCTCGACGCCGCGCTCGAGCGCGGTAGCGGCGTGCTGCTGGTCCTGCCGCACTCCGGCAACTGGGACATGGCCGGAGTCTGGCTGGTGCAGAACTACGGTCGCTTCAGCACCGTCATGGAGCGGCTCAAGCCGGAGTCGCTGTTCGAGCGGTTCGTGGCGTACCGGGAGAGCCTCGGCTTCGAGATCTTCCCGCTCACCGGCGGCGAACAGCCCCCGTTCGGCACGCTCGCCGAGCGGCTGCGCGGCAACGGCATCGTCTGCCTCCTCGGCGAGCGCGACCTCACCGGCCGCGGCGTCCCGGTCACCTTCTTCGGCGAGCGCACCTGGATGCCCGCGGGCCCCGCTGCGCTGGCGGTCGAGACCGGCGCCGCGCTGCTCCCGGTGCACCTGTGGTTCCGCGAGACCGAGGACGGCACCGAGGCGTGGGGGCTGCGGGTGAGCCCGGCCGTCGACACCACCGCGGGCGTCGCCGCCGCCACCCAGGCCCTCGCCGACTCCTTCGCCGCGGGCATCGCCGAGTTCCCCGCGGACTGGCACATGCTGCAACCGCTGTGGGAGGGCGACCTCTCCGACCGCAGGCGCGCGGCGATCGAGGCCGCGCAGGCGGGCAGGCAGCCCGGCGAGGCGGGCCGATGAGGATCGGCATGGTCTGCCCGTACTCGTTCGACGTGCCCGGCGGGGTGCAGGCGCACGTGGTCGAGCTGGCCAGGGTGCTGATCGAGCGCGGCCACCGGGTCAGCGTGCTCGCTCCCGCCGCCGAGGAGACCGAGCTGCCGGACTTCGTGGTCTCGGCGGGGCGCGCGGTCGCCATCCCCTACAACGGCTCGGTCGCCCGGCTCGCCTTCGGCCCCATGGCCTACACCCGGATCCGGCGCTGGATCGAGACCGGCGACTTCGACGTGCTGCACATCCACGAGCCGAACGCGCCGAGCCTGTCCATGCTGGCGCTGAAGATCGCCGAGGGGCCGATCGTCGCCACCTTCCACACCTCCACCACGAAGTCGCTGGTGCTCAGTACTTTCCAGGGCGTGCTGCGGCCCTACCACGAAAAGATCACCGGCCGGATCGCCGTCTCCGAGCTGGCTCGGCGCTGGCAGGTGGAGGCGCTCGGCTCGGACGCGGTGGAGATCCCGAACGGCGTCGACGTGCAGGCCTTCGTCCGCGCGCCGCTGCTGCCCGGCTACCCGCGCCCCGGCGGCACCGTGCTCTTCCTCGGCCGCTACGACGAGCCGCGCAAGGGCATGGCCGTGCTGCTCGCCGCGCTGCCGGAGCTGGTGGCGCGGCACCCGGAGGTGCAGATCCTGGTGGTCGGCCGCGGCGACGAGGAGCGGCTGCGCCGCGAGGCCGGGCCGCACGCCGACCGGCTGCGCTGCCTCGGCCTGGTCTCGGACGCGGAGAAGGCCGCGGCCATGCGCAGCGCGGACGTCTACGTGGCGCCGAACCTGGGCGGCGAGAGCTTCGGCATCATCCTGATCGAGGCCATGGCCGCGGGCACCGCGGTGGTCGCCAGCGAACTCGACGCCTTCCGCCGGGTGCTGCGCGACGGCGCCGCGGGCGTGCTGGTCCCGATCGGTGACTCCGCCGCCCTGGCCGCCGCGCTCGGCGACCTGCTCGCCGACGAGCCGCGGCGGGACGCGCTGGTGCAGACCGCGAGCAGGGTGGTCGGGGAGTACGACTGGCCGGTGGTGGCCGAGCAGATCCTGCGCGTCTACGAGACCGTCACCGTCGGCGACGAGGGCGTGCGGGCCGCCGGATGATCACCTTCTCCGCCACCACCGTCCTGGTCCTCGCGATCGTCGTCGCGGCGCTGGCCGCGCTGGCGCTCTGGGCCTACTCCACCGCCAACCGGCTGGACCGGCTGCACGTCCGCAACGACCAGTCCTGGGCCGCGCTGGAGTCCGCGCTGGCTCGGCGCGCGGTGGTCGCGCGGGCGGTAGCGCTCGCCATCGCGGGCCCGGTCTCCGACCCGGCCGCCGCCGAGCAGGCGCGCAGGCTCACCGCGCTGGCGGGCCGCGCCGAACGGGCCGAGCGCGGCGAGCGGGAGGCGGCGGAGAACCGGCTCGGCGCCGCGCTCGCCGCCGTCGACCTCGAGCAGCTGCGCCCGCAGCTCGTCTCCGAGCTCGCCGACGCCGAGGCCAGGGTGCTGATCGCCCGGCGCTTCCACAACGACGCCGTGCGCGACACCCTCGCGCTGCGCACCAGGCGCCCGGTGCGCTGGCTGCACCTCGGCGGCACCGCCCCGCTGCCCACCTACTTCGAGATCCCCGAGCGCACCACGCCCGCCGCCTCGACCGGGCTCGCCGTCGACACCAGCCGCACCTCCGCCCGGGTGGTGCTGCTCGACCACTCCGGCCGGGTGCTGCTCATGCGCGGCTCCGACCCGCGGACCCCGGAGACCGCGTTCTGGTTCACCATCGGTGGCGGCGTCGAGCCGGGCGAGACGCTGCGCCAGGCCGCCGTGCGCGAGCTGCACGAGGAGACCGGCCAGATCGCCGACCCCGCCGCGCTGCGCGGGCCGATCTGGCGGCGGGTCGCGGTCTTCCCCTTCGACGGCGAGATCATCCGCGCCGAGGAGCTCTTCTTCGTGCTCCGGGTGCCCGCCTTCGAGCCGAAGCCTGCCTCCCCGACCTTCGTCGAGCGCCGCTCGATCTCCGGCAACAAGTGGTGCGCCCCGGACGACATCGCGGCACTGGACCGCTCGGGGGAGACCGTCTACCCGTACCAGTTGGACGAGTTGCTCGCCGAGGCGGTGGCGGTCGCCGATGGCGGTGACGAGCCCGAGGTCCGCTCGATCCGCTGAAACATACCTGTGATCTGCTGCACAATCGAAGGGCAGGAGGGTCCCCGGCCCCCGGGGTCGGGTAACCCTGTACGGACGCGTCATCGGGGGCGCGCGAGAGGTGGAGGTAACACATGTCGTATCTGCTGTTCGATTTCCTGACGCCGCTGATCGGCCCGGCCGCAGCGACGTACTGGGCCGAACTGCTGGTCGTCGCTCCGCTGTAACGGCCGTCACGGTCGCGGCGGGGTTGCTGTAGAACGCCGGTCCGGTACCAGACCAGTGGTGCCGGACTGGCTATCAAGTGGCCTGCCTGGCACGCCTAGAATCGGGGACGTCCCCCGACCGATTGGCGCACATGACCCAGGAGTTTGCCGTGACCACCCCCGATCCCACCCCCACCACCGGTACCGCCCGCGTCAAGCGCGGCATGGCCGAGATGCTCAAGGGCGGGGTGATCATGGACGTCGTCACCCCCGAGCAGGCGAAGATCGCCGAGGACGCGGGCGCCGTCGCCGTCATGGCGCTGGAGCGGGTCCCCGCCGACATCCGCGCGCAGGGCGGCGTCTCCCGGATGAGCGACCCCGACATGGTCGACGGCATCATCTCCGCCGTCTCCATCCCGGTCATGGCCAAGGCGCGGATCGGCCACTTCGTGGAGGCGCAGATCCTGCAGAGCCTCGGCGTCGACTACATCGACGAGTCCGAGGTGCTCACCCCCGCCGACTACGCCAACCACATCGACAAGTGGAAGTTCACCGCCCCCTTCGTCTGCGGCGCCACCAACCTCGGCGAGGCCCTGCGCCGGATCACCGAGGGCGCGGCCATGATCCGCTCCAAGGGCGAGGCCGGTACCGGCGACGTCTCCAACGCCACCACCCACATGCGCAAGATCCGCCAGGAGCTGCGCCGCTTGTCCTCGCTCCCCGAGGACGAGCTCTTCGTCGCCGCCAAGGAGCTGCAGGCGCCGTACGAGCTGGTCCGCGAGGTCGCCGAAACCGGCAAGCTCCCCGTCGTGCTCTTCACCGCCGGCGGCATCGCCACCCCCGCCGACGCGGCGATGATGATGCAGCTCGGCGCCGAGGGCGTCTTCGTCGGCTCCGGGATCTTCAAGTCCGGCAACCCGGCGCAGCGCGCCGAGGCGATCGTCAAGGCGACCACCTTCTACGACGATCCCGACGTGCTGGCCAAGGTGTCGCGCGGGCTCGGCGAGGCGATGGTCGGCATCAATGTCGAGGACATCCCCGAGCCGCACCGCCTCGCCGAGCGCGGCTGGTGACCTTTTCCTGAACGCCGTCCGGTGCCGCGAGGTGCCGGGCGGCGGTTTCTTCGTGTTGCAGGTCGTTCGGCGACGCGGGAGGTAGTTCGGGCAGACGCCGGGAGCGCTGCCCGATGGCTGTGATCAGGTCCGTGTACTCGTCGACCAGCTCCGCGAGCCGGAACCAAGCCGCGTGCACGTGCGGAGCCGCCACATCGTCCACGGTCATCAGCAGGTGGTAGGCGCGTACCTGTGCCTGGGCCAACCGGTCGATCACCGTTCCCATCGTTTCGGTTTGCACCTTTCCGAACTCGTAGGCCAGCTGTGCCAGCCGGCGGTCACCAACATGATGCCCACGGATCGCGGATAGCAGCGCCTCGCCCGTGAGCAGCACCTCGGCAGTGGGTCGGTGACCATTCGCCATCAGTGCGACTGTCCCGGTGCGGACCGATCCGGAGCGGCGGAAGGGTGCGCGAACGTTCGCTGTCCGGAGCAGTCCATCAGCGCCAACCCGACCAGTTCGAGCAGCGTCAGGCCCAGCGTGGCCGCGCAGTCGCGCAAACCGTTCAACTCTTCGGCGACCCGCAGGGCGGCACGGGCCTGGTCAGCGGACAGGGTTCGACCGGGTAAGTAGCTCACCACCCACCGGTCCTGCCCGACACTTCGAGCGCGATGGCACTGGTCACCGCCAGGGTTCGGTGAATTTGAGTCGATTCGCCTCAGCATGCGGCACCGATTGGTTCTGGGTATCGACGTCGTCTGTGGCGGGTTCGGGTGAATCGACGGCTTCGAGCCGGCATACGTACCTCGTCGGGCTGATGGGTCAGGAGCGCGGCTCGGCGATGTGCTCGACCGGGTGGCGGACCGGACCGGTGAATTCGATGTCGGCTTGTGCCGGACCGAGGGTCTACCCCTCGATTTCGACAACAGCGACGCCTCGGCCTGAGCTAGGGAGCGATCCATCTCCACGGGCGCTCACCGCGCCGACTCCGGATGCAGGCCAAGCGGTAATCCGCCTGCGCACGCGCGTGATCGCTGACGGTCGCGTGTCGTAACGCGAACAGGCACAGCTCCAGCGAGCGAATGTCGCGGAGGATGGGGTAGCTGTGCCATTCGGTGACATCGGCACCGTACGAATCGCGGAACGCGGCCCACCGAGACGGTGGGTCGGACAGGGTGTCGGACTGGAACGCGACGGTCGCTTGGTCCCATTCGGGTGGACCGATTGCGCAACGCTCCAGATCGACCACATGCCCGCCGTGGGCGGCGGCCACGGTGTTGTGTGGACTGGGGTCTCCGTGGATGACGCACCACGAGGTGGGCCAAGCGATACCGTCCCACCGCTGTGCCAGTTCGGCTGCATGGCCACTCAGCCACGACCTGGCGTCGTCATCGACCGAAGTGCGGGCGATCTGTTCGGCGAACTCGGGAAGTGCGAAGCGCGCCAGCCCGAGGTGCGAGGGCACCCGCAATCCGTGCAGCGCGCGCAGCAGCGCAGCCGTCTCGGCGGGGTCGACCGGTCCTCCTCCGCCGAGATCCTCCCAGAAGGTCACCGGCCGTCCGGAAACGACCACGGGATCGGGAACGAGTGGCTCGGGCGCACGGACCCCGTGGGAGCGCAGCCAGTCGGCTGCCCTCAACTCCCGGATAGCGGTCTCGAGCTGCCCACGCTGAAGCACGCGGATCACGGTGCGATCGTCGGTACGCAGCATCGCGTTGTCCCGCAACCGAATCGCGCTGATCCGACCTGCGGGGACATCGGCCGAGGCGCACGCGCGTCGTGCCAGATCGAGGAGATCGACGGTGGTCACGACGGCCTCGATTCCGCTATCGGCATTGCGGCCAACGCGGCGGCGGTCTCGAACAATCCGGCCGAGTTCGCGCCCTTGAACAGGACCACTTCCCGCCTCCGAAGCAGCGAGGTGAGCACCTCGAGCGCTTCGTCCCGGGTGGTGACATGGGTGACCCGTGCCCCACCTGCCGCACGCGCGGCCTCTGTCATCAGTCGCGCGTGGTCGGCACCGACCGCGATCAACTCGTCGATGCCCAGCTCGGCGGCGTGCCGACCGACCTCGCGATGAACCTCGGCAGCGCTGTTGCCGAGTTCGCGCATCTCCCCGAGGACCGCGATCGCGGGGCGACCGCCCGCACAGAGCGCGGCGAGCGATTCGAGGGCCGCCGCCACACTCTCCGGGCTGGCATTGAACGCATCGTTGACGATGGTGACGCCGTCCTCGCGCTCGGTCACTTCCATGCGGCTGCCCGAGAGCAGCCCGACCTGTTCCAGTGTGTCGGCAACCGTCGCGAACGGCACTCCGGCGCTCAACGCGAGCGCCGCAGCGGCCAGCGCGTTGGTGAGGTGGTGTCCGCCCACCACCCGCAGCCGCACCGGTGCGCGCTCCGATCCGTATCGCAGCACGAAGCAGGCGCGAGCGTGGGCGTCGAGAGTGACGTCCTCTGCTCGGACGCTGGCTTCGGGGTCGGTGCCGAACCACACCACTCGCGCGGCCGTGTGCGCGGCCATCGCTCGCACCAGCGGATCATCGATATTGAGGACCGCCGTGCCGGTGGCGTCGAGCGCCTCGACCAGTTCTCGTTTCGCCGTCGCAATGGCCTCTCGGCTGCCGAACTCCCCCAGGTGCGCCGAACCGACTCCCAGCACCGCGGCGATTGTCGGCCGGGCGATACCGGCGAGGTGGCTGATGTGGCCCGCGCCCCGAGCTCCCATCTCCACAACCAGGAAGTCGGTGTCGGCCTGCACGCGCAGCACTGTGTGCGGGAAGCCGATCTCGTTGTTGAAGGACCGTTCGGTGGCGACCACCGAACCCGACCGGGCCAGGATCTGGGTGAGCAGATCCTTCGTGCTCGTCTTGCCCGCAGACCCAGTGATCGCGAGCACCGTGCCTCGGTAGCGAGCGGCAACCGCCCGCGCCAGATCGCTCATCGCGGTTACGACATCGTCCACGATCACCGAGGCGACGCCGGTCGCCCGAGTGGCCAGCACCGCGACGGCGCCCGAGGTGATGGCCTCGTGAGCGAAGTCGTGGCCGTCGG
Organism: Nocardia sp. NPDC057353; assembly: GCF_042667085.1. Lineage (NCBI taxonomy): Bacteria > Bacillati > Actinomycetota > Actinomycetes > Mycobacteriales > Nocardiaceae > Nocardia > Nocardia sp. NPDC057353. Next base: position 15,032 of record NZ_JBHVAK010000055.1, on the reverse strand, counting down.
CGCGGGAACCGCTCAGGCAGGAACAAGCCGCCCTCCACAACATGGCGGGAGTCGAACGCCGTAGGCCCGGTGACCTGACGGCCGGCGTCATCGACACCATCGAGGGCGCCGCCGGCAGCTGTGGCGATCTCGGCAATGGTCATCGGGATCATCGGGAATTCTCCCCTTCTCGAGTACTGCGGCGGCACAGCTGGTCGGCCACGATCATGCGCTTTCTTCTTCCGTCGATGGGATTCGCACCATCCATGTCACCGGTGAATCCGTGTGTGAGCACAGTGATCACACGTGCTGCTCACAATGCCTCACCGGCTGGGATCGGTGGCCTATCGTGGATGTCGACAAACAGAACATCGTTGAGAGCTGGGTGGGGATCATGCTCGAAACAGGACGGCCGACCGTGGGCGCAATGCTGGCCAGAGCCCGCCGCGACGCGGGACTGACTCAGGCTGCCGTAGCCAGGCAATGCCGAGTCGACCGCTCCTACATCGCGCATGTCGAAGCCGGACGATCGGTGCCGGACCGCCGGTTCTGGATCGTCGTCGACGGCGCGGTCCGCGCAGGTGGCGCACTGGTGACCGCCTTCGACACCCACACTGCGGTCACCCCGGCTGCTCCGGCAGCTGCGGTCGATATGCATCAGCTACCCCTCGACCTGAAGGCATGGATCGACATGAACCGACGCGAACTGCTGGCTTTCCTCGGCGCCGCCGGGACCCTGCCCGCCGCCGCCGTGCTGGCCGGGCTCGATGATGCCGCACAGAGCCGCCTCGGTTACGCCCTGGGCGGCAAGGTCGATCGAGCTGCCATCGAACAACTCGAAGCCGTCGCCGAGGTCACCGCGCAGCAATACGAGTCCTTCGGGCCCCGCGCGGTGGCGGCGATTCGCCGCGGCCAAGCCGAGCTGGTCGAGTCGCTACTCCCGGATTGTCCGGCCGCACTCAAATCTCGTCTGCACGCCGTGCGGGCCTCCTTGGCGCGGGTCATCGGCTGGCAGGCGTACGACGCCGGTGACATGCGGGCGGCGATGGCCCACTACGAAGTAGCCCGGTCGGCGGCGGACGATGCCGCTGATCCGGCATTGACCGCGCTCGTGCTGTGCAACTCTTCCCTGGCCGCCACCCGCGACGGCCGTCCCGGACTCGGCGTCGATTACGCCGCTGCCGCCCGATGGTGGGCCACCCGGGCACAGAACCGGCTGCTCACCGCCTATGCCCTGGATATGGCCGCCGAGGCGCACGCCGAACGGGGTGAAGCGCGCGAGTGCCGCAGCGCGCTCGATGAAGCCGACGACCTCATCGGTAGCGCCGAGCCCACCCTGCCGACCTACGTCTTCGACGCGGCGATCCACCACGGCTTTCGTTCGGAATGTCTGGTCGGAGTGGGTGACCGCCGGGCTGGTGTCGGCGCGGCGCGGCGTTGTGTCGAGCTGATCGACCCGGCTTATGCCCTTTCCCGAGGATTCGCGGACATCGGACTCGCCGCCGCGCTCGCGCACGTGGGGGAAATCGAGGAATCGGCTAGGATCACCCGCGCGACCAGCGCTGTTGCTACTGCCTACGGCTCGCCTCGCCTCGCATCGGAGGTCAAGCGAACGCGACGGACTCTGGGGGCCGCAGCGCCGGACGCACCCGTGGTGCGGGAACTCGAGGAATATCTCGCCACTGTGCCGTGAGGTTGTGGGTGCGTAATTCCGAAGGCGGTTACTCCGGCGTCCGGGGCGGACGGGGACCGGCTCAACCTCCTCGGGCTGCTGCCGTTACCAGGGACGCTCGACGGGTGTTTCCTCCTCGAGCCACTCGAGGTCGGTTCTGTCGAGCCCCGCGGCGATAGCCGTCGCAGGATTCCCGGTCCACCGGCGACAGAGCGAGCATCCGCGGGAATGCTTCGGAGACGCGCTCGGCGAGCGAGCAGGTCGCGGGAAGGTCTGCGGTCCCCATGGATCCAAGCTATTCGGAATCGAGAGTGTGCACCGGGCCCACCGTGCATCGGATCAGTCCGAGATGCGGAGGGCGGGCTTGCTCGGGTGGTCCCAGCGGACTGCGAAATCGGGCACCTCGGGGTACTCGGCGGCGTGCGCGAGCAGGGCGGGGACGGTCCAGTGCTGAGGTTCGGGGGTGCGGCGGCGGAGGGCGGGTTCGCTCAGCTCGAGCCGGACCGTGAGGTCGAAGGTGAGGCCGCGGCCGAGGAGCATGGGGCCGGGGACGACGAGGACGGTGCCGGGGGAGGCGTTGCGGAGGGTGGCTCGGGCGGAGCGGTCAGCGGCTTCGTCCCAGAGCGCGGGGAGCCAGCGGGCGCGGTCGCGGAGTGCGCGGAGCACTTCGCGGTCGAGCGCGGCGTAGTCGAACCAGGCGTCGCGGTAGGAGTCGATGTCGTCGCGGCCGTACTCCAACCGCAGCGAGGCGGGGCGGACGTAGCCGTGCACGGGCACCGCGGCGGCGTCCCGACCGGCAGCGCGCAACCGCGAAACCACAGCGTCGGCAACCGATTCCGGGTCGGCGGCGTCGGCGCCGTCCACCGCGACGACGGCGCGCCCTGGCCGGGCGAGGACCCGCTCGGCGACCCGGGCGACGAGTTCACCGGGGCTCAGGGGTTCGTAGCGCGGCACGGCTCCATCTCAGCAAACGGCTGCGCGGCAGGTCCGCCGGGTGCCGCCGACCGCGCCGACCGGCCGGGATACTCTCAGCGCATGGCGACAATCGAAGAGGCACTGGAGATCGAGCGGATCGAGCGGGACATCTTCCGCGGCGCCTCGGTCAAGACGCAGCTGCCGCGCACCTTCGGCGGTCAGGTCGCCGGGCAGGCGCTGGTCTCGGCGGTGCGCACGGTGGAGCCGCGGCACCAGGTGCACTCGCTGCACGGGTACTTCCTGCGGCCGGGGAACCCGGACCAGCCCACCGTGTACCAGGTCGAGCGGATCCGCGACGGCCGCTCGTTCTGCACCCGCCGGGTCACCGCGATCCAGGAGGGGCAGGCCATCTTCACCATGTCGGCCTCGTTCCACACCGGCGACCAGGGGCCCACGCACCAGGACGTGATGTCCGACGTGCCCGCCCCGGACGAACTGCCCGACGTCTCCACCACGCTGAGCGCGGAGAGCCTGTGGCTCATGCGCGAGTGGGAGCACTGGGACATCAGGATCGTGCCGCGCGAGGACGTGGCGCGCAGGCCGGGCGTGGTCTCGCAGCAGCAGGTGTGGTTCCGCTACCGGCACCCGCTGCCGGACGACCCGCTGCTGCACGTCTGCACGCTCGCCTACATGAGCGATATGACGCTGCTCGGCTCCTCCAAGGTCACGCACCCGAACGAGCCCACCCAGAACGCCTCGCTGGACCACGCCATGTGGTTCCTGCGCCCGTTCCGCGCCGACGACTGGCTGCTCTACGACCAGTCCTCGCCCTCGGCGGGCTTCGGCCGCGCGCTCACCGGCGGCAAGATCTTCGACCGGGAGGGCAGGCTGGTCGCCGCCGTGGTGCAGGAGGGGCTCATCCGCACCCTCAGGGACCAGCAGTGACCGATCCGGGGAGCGCCCCGTTCCGCCCGGTCGTCGGCGTGCTGGCGCTGCAGGGCGACGTCCGGGAGCACATCGTCGCGCTGGAGAAGTGCGGCGCCACCCCGACCCTGGTGCGCCGCGCGAGCGAGCTCGCCGCGGTGGACGGCCTCGTGCTGCCCGGCGGTGAGTCGACCACCATCTCCAAGCTGCTGCAGACCTTCGAGCTGCTGGAGCCGCTGCGCGCCCGGCTGCGCGCGGGGATGCCCGCCTTCGGCTCCTGCGCCGGGATGATCCTGCTCGCCTCCGAGGTGCTCGACACCAGGGCCGACGCGCAGCACCTGAGCGGCATCGACATGACAGTGCGGCGCAACGCCTTCGGGCGGCAGGTCGACTCCTTCGAGGCCGACCTGGACTTCGCCGGGCTGGACGACGGGCCGATGCGCGCGGTCTTCATCCGGGCGCCGTGGGTGGAGCGCGCGGGGGACGGCGTCGAGGTGCTCGCCACCGTGCCGCACGGCCCGGCCGCCGGGCGGATCGTCGCGGTCAGGCAGGGGGCGGTCGTGGCGACCTCCTTCCACCCCGAGGTGACCGGCGACCTGCGGGTGCACGAACTCTTCGTGGACCTGGTGCGGCGGGCCAAGGGCGAGCGCGACGACCTGGGCTGAACCGGGCGAGTAACGTACACACGTCGAACGTGTCACCGACTCGAAGGAAGTAGGCAATGAGCGGCCACTCCAAATGGGCCACCACCAAGCACAAGAAGGCCGCGATCGATGCCAAGCGAGGCAAGCTCTTCGCGAAGCTGATCAAGAACATCGAGGTGGCGGCGCGGCAGGGTGGCGGTGACCCCGAAGGCAACCCGACGCTGTTCGACGCCATCCAGAAGGCGAAGAAGTCGTCGGTCCCGAACGACAATATCGAGCGGGCGCGCAAGCGCGGCGGCGGCGAGGAGGCCGGCGGCGCCGACTGGCAGACCATCATGTACGAGGGGTACGGGCCGAACGGGGTCGCGGTGCTCATCGAGTGCCTCACCGACAACCGCAACCGCGCCGCGGGCGAGGTCCGCGTCGCCATGACCCGCAACGGCGGGAACATGGCCGACCCGGGGTCGGTGGCGTACCTGTTCCACCGCAAGGGCGTCGTCACCCTGGAGAAGAACGACCTCTCCGAGGACGACGTGCTCACCGCCGTGCTGGACGCGGGCGCCGAGGAGGTCAACGACCTCGGCGACACCTTCGAGGTGATCAGCGAGCCCGGTGACCTGGTCGCGGTGCGCAGCGCGCTGCAGAGCAGCGGCATCGACTACGACTCCGCCGAGTCCGGCTTCCAGCCCTCGGTCTCGGTCGCGGTGGACGCCGACGGCGCGCGCAAGGTGATCAAGCTGGTGGACGCGCTGGAGGACAGCGACGACGTGCAGAACGTCTACACCAACGCCGACATCTCCGACGAGGTGCTCGCCGAGCTGGACGACTGACTCAGCCCAGGCGCTGGAAGTACGCCTGCTGCGCCGGGAAGTAGTCGTCGAAATCGGGGCGGTCCGCGCCGGAGCGGGCCGCCCCGAACAGGTCCAGGTAGTACTCCCAGCCGGGGCCGATCATGCCCGGGTCGGCGCCCTCGTCCAGGTGGTGGACCAGCGCCAGCTCGGTGCCGTCCGCGGTGGGGGTGAGCAGGACCTCGAGGTGCCAGGAGCCCGCCTCGTCCTCGGCGCGCAGTTCGAGGCGGCGCGGTGGCTCGCAGGCTTCGATCCGCATGTCCATCCAGGGCTCGCCCTCCTCGAACGCCATCTGCACCCGGATGTCGCCGCCCGGCTCGCCCGCCCAGCGGCCAAACCACAGCGCGGTGCGGTCGGGGTCGGTGAGGTCGGTCCAGATCTCCTCCGCCGGCGCGGCGTACCGCCGTGTGAGCACCAGATCGCGGCCGGTGGCGGTGCGCTGCAGGGTGCCGGTGGGTTCGGGAGCCACGGTGTTCCTCCATTCGGAGCGGGTCGGGTATGCCCGCATTGTGCCCCGCAGGTCCGACAGATAACCGGTGGCCACGCGCGGCGGCCGCGCCGGGGGTGCGGGGCGCAGCCCCGCATAACCAACCCTTGCTACCGTGTCGCCAGGCGGCGGAACCGACCGTGTGAGCTAAACTCTCGAACAATTGTTCGCCCAAAGGGAAGGGGTCGGGGTGCGGGTGATGGGCGTCGACCCCGGGCTCACCCGGTGCGGGCTCAGCATGGTGCAGAGCGGCCGCGGCCGCACCGTCACCGCGCTGGACGTGGACGTGGTGCGCACCCCGCCCGAGCTCGACCTGGCACACCGCCTGCTCCTGGTGGCCGATGCCGCCGAGCAGTGGATGGACACGCACCGCCCGGAGGCGGTCGCCGTCGAGCGGGTCTTCGCCCAGCACAATGTGCGCACGGCCATGGGCACCGCGCAGGCGGGCGGCGTGATCGCGCTGGCCGCCGCGCGCCGCGGCATCCCGGTCGCCTTCCACACCCCGAGCGAGGTCAAGGCCGCGGTGACCGGTAACGGCGCGGCGGACAAGGCCCAGGTCACGGCGATGGTCACCCGGATTCTCGGGCTCCAGGTGGCGCCGAAGCCCGCGGACGCCGCGGACGCGCTGGCGCTGGCCATCTGCCACTGCTGGCGCGCCCCCCTGCTGGACCGGATGGCGAAGGCCGAGCGGGCCGCGGCCGAGGCGAAGCGGAAATACCAGGCCAGGCTGGCCGAACAGCGGAAGGCGGTGCGGCCGTGATCGCGTCGGTGCGCGGCGAGGTACTGGAGATCGCGCTGGACCACGCGGTGATCGAGGCCGCGGGCGTCGGCTACCGGCTCAGCGCCACGCCCGCCACGCTCGCCGGGCTCACCCGCGGCGAGCAGGCCAGGCTCTACACCGCCATGATCGTCCGCGAGGACTCCATGACGCTCTTCGGCTTCGCCGACACCGAGGCGCGCGAGCTCTTCGGCCTGCTGCAGACGGTGAACGGCGTCGGCCCGCGGCTGGCCATGGCGGTGCTCGCGGTGCTGGAGCCGGAGGCGCTGCGCAAGGCGCTCGCCGAGGGCAACCTGACCACGCTCACCCGGGTGCCCGGCATCGGCAAGCGCGGCGCCGAGCGGATGATCGTCGAGCTCAGGGACAAGGTGGACGCCGTCCCGGTGCAGTCCGGCGGCCCGGCCGCCGCGGCGGCGGGCCCGGTGCGCGACCAGGTGGTGGAGGCGCTCACCGGCCTCGGCTTCCCGCTCAGGCAGGCCGAGCCCGCGGTCGACACCGTGCTCGCCGAGCAGCCCGGCGCGGGGACATCGGCGGTGCTGCGCGCCGCGCTCGGGCTGCTGGGCAGGAATCGATAGCCCGTGGACGACGCCGATTTCGCCGCCGACGACGGCTCCCCGATCGCCGCGGCCGCGCTGCCGTCCGACGGCGAGCTGGAGAACGGGCTGCGCCCGCGCTCGCTGGACGAGTTCATCGGCCAGCCCCGGGTCAGGGAGCAGCTGGCGCTCGTGCTGCGCGGCGCCAAGCAACGCGGCGGCACCCCGGACCACGTGCTGCTCTCCGGCCCGCCCGGGCTCGGCAAGACCAGCATGGCCATGATCATCGCCGGTGAGCTCGGCACCGCGCTGCGGGTCACCTCCGGCCCGGCGCTGGAGCGCGCGGGCGACCTGGCCGCCATGCTCAGCAACCTGGTCGACGGGGACGTGCTCTTCATCGACGAGATCCACCGCATCTCCCGCCCGGCCGAGGAGATGCTGTACCTCGCCATGGAGGACTTCCGGGTGGACGTCGTGGTCGGCAAGGGGCCGGGCGCCACCTCGATCCCGCTCGACATCGCGCCCTTCACCCTGGTCGGCGCCACCACCCGCTCCGGCGCGCTGACCGGGCCGCTGCGCGACCGCTTCGGCTTCACCGGCCACATGGATTTCTACGACCCGGAGGAGCTGCTGCGCATCCTGCTGCGCTCGGCGCGGATCCTCGGCGTCGCCATCGAGCCGGACGCCGCCGCCGAGATCGCGGGCCGCTCCCGCGGCACGCCCCGGATCGCCAACCGGCTGCTGCGCCGGGTCCGCGACTACGCCGAGGTGCGCGCCGACGGCCACGTCACGCTCGCCATCGCCCGCGCGGCGCTCGAGGTGTACGACGTGGACGGCCTCGGGCTGGACCGGCTGGACCGCGCGGTGCTCGGCGCGCTGGTGCGCGGCTTCCACGGCGGCCCGGTCGGCGTCTCCACACTGGCCGTCGCGGTGGGGGAGGAGGCCGCGACCGTCGAGGAGGTGTGCGAGCCGTTCCTGGTGCGCGCCGGGCTGGTCGCGCGCACCCCGCGCGGCCGGGTCGCCACCACCGCGGCCTGGGAACACCTCGGCCTGGTGCCGCCCGCCGACTCGTTCTACGGCTCGCTCGAGGTGCGCGCGCACGAATCCCAGCAGACGCTGGACCTCTTCGACTGAGCAGCACTGTGCGCGCCCGGTTAGAGTCGGTCGAATGACGGTCGTCCACTCGGTGCTCGGGCGCATTCCGGAGCCGCACCGCAGCACCGTGATCCGCCACCGCGAGCTGCTGAAATTCGCTGTCGTCGGCGCGATCACGTGGTTCATCGACACCGGCGTCGTCTACGCGGTGAAGCTCACCGTGCTGGGCGACAAGCCGCTCACCGCGCGGCTGCTCGGGGTGCTGATCGCGACCATCGCCTCCTACATCCTGAACCGCGAGTGGTCCTTCCGGACCAGGGGCGGCAGGCAGCGGCACCACGAGGCCGCGCTCTTCTTCGCGGTCAGCGCGCTCGGCATCGGCGTCACCATGATCCCGCAGGCGATCTCGCTCTACGTGCTCGACCTGCGGGTGCCGTTCGTCGGCCCGGTCACCCAGGCGGTGGCGAACTTCGTCAGCGGGCAGATCCTCGGCGTGCTGCTGGCCATGGCCTTCCGCTTCTGGGCCATCCGCCGCTTCGTCTTCCCGGACGAGCTGAGCGAACCGGCGCCGGGCGCGAGCGACCGCTAGCTGCGCTGCTCCAGCGCGGTGACCACCAGGTCCAGGAAGGCGTCGACCTCCTCGCGGCTGTAGCCGCGGGTGCCGAGCCTGGCACCGGTGAACCGCACCTCGCGCACGTCGGCGGCGGTCAGGTTGCCCGGCCCCGCGTGCGCCAGGGTGGCGGCGACCAGGTCGAGGAAGGCGTCCACCTCCTCCTCGCCGTAGCCGCGGCGGTCGAGCACGGCCGCGGTGAAGCGCACCCGGTGCACGTCGTCCGGGGTGAGGATGGCGGCGCCGGCGCCTGCGTGCGCGCGCTGCTCCGGCGCCGGGTGCCCGCCGTTCTGCCTGGACTCCAGCTCCAGCCGGATCCGGTCCAGGTACTCGTCCACCTGGTCGGTCCGGTAGCCGCGGCCGCCGAAGCGCGGGGCGGGAAACGTCACCCGGCGGACGTCGTCGGCGGTGAGCGCGCCCGCGCCCGCCAGGGTGGCGGCCACCGACCGCAGGAACTCGTCGACGTGGTCGGCGTGGTAGCCGCGCTGCCCGAGCGGCGGGCGGTCGAAGTGCGCGCGGCCGACCTCGTCCGGGGTCATCCGCGGCGGAACGGGGGCGCGACCTGCCGGAACCTGCGACTTCCTGATCGACCGGTTCATTCCGAACACTGTAGAAAACCCCCGCGGCAGTGGTGGACCCCGCAACACGATACCGAGGCGAGCGCTCCCGCGGTCCCGGTTCAGCCGGGGTTGCCGTCGCCTTCCCGGCGCACGCCGTCCACCAGCAGCCGGCGGATCGCCTCGGCGAGCGCGCGCACGTCGCCCTCGGGGTCGCGCAGCCCGTGCAGCACCGCGGCGAGCAGCATCCCGGTGACCGCCTTCGCGGTGTTCGCGGTGTCCAGGTCGGCGCGCAGGTAACCCCGCTCGACGCCGTGCTCCAGGTAGCCGGCGGTGAGCGCGTCGGCGGTGTCCAGCAGGCCGTACAGCCGGGCGGTGAGCTCGTCGTCGATGCCGGTGGCGTGGAAGAGCAGCAGCTGCGCGACCCGGCGGTCCTGCACCAGGATCACCGTCAGCGCGGCGCCGATCCGCTCGATCTGGGCCCGGTAGTCGTCCAGCGTCGCGGCGGCGTCGGGGGAGTTCTCGGTGGCCAGCGCCGCGACGATGCGCGCGGCGAGCTCGTCGATGACGTGGTCGATGATCTCCCGCTTGTTGCTGAAGTAGCGGTAGAAGGTGCCGTGGCCGATGCCGAGTTCACCGGCGATGTCGGCGATCCCGGTGGCGTGGTAGCCCTTCTCGGCGAAGCAGACGAACGCGGTGTCGATGATGTCGCGGCGCAGCTCGGCCTTGCGGCGCTCGGCCCGCGTCGATGGCTTCGTCACCCCGCCGATGATACGGTCGGCACAGCGCGGAATGACATGTCATTCCGTGACAGGAGAGTCACAAGGGAAGGTGCGGCAATGACGCCTCGCGAAGACGGAGCACACCGGTACGACGCGATCGTGGTCGGCGCGGGGTTCGGCGGCATGGGCGCGGCCATCCAGCTGGACCGGCTGGGGCTGGGCGACTACCTGATCCTGGAGCGCGAGGACGACCTCGGCGGCACCTGGCACGTGAACCGGTACCCAGGGCTGGCGGTCGACATCGCCTCGGTCACCTACTCGTACTCCTTCGAGCCGAACCCGTACTGGTCCCGGCTCTTCGCGCCGGGGGAGGAGCTGCGTCGCTACGCCGGGCACGTGGCCGAGCGGTACGGGCTGCGCCGCCGCATGCGCTTCGGCACCGCGGTCGAGCAGGCCCGCTGGGACGTCGACGGGCAGCAGTGGGTGGTCACCACCGACACCGGCGCCGAGCTGACCGCGCGCTTCCTGATCACCGCCACCGGTTTCCTCTCCCAGCCCTACACCCCGCCCTTCCCCGGCATCGACGGCTTCACCGGGCGGATCGTGCACACCACCGCGTGGCCGGACGGCCTCGACCTGACCGGGCAGCGGGTCGGCGTGATCGGCACCGGCGCCACCGCCGTGCAGCTGGTCCCCGAGCTCGCCGAGCAGGCCGCCGAGCTCACCGTCTTCCAGCGCACCCCGATCTGGGTGGTGCCCAAGGTGGACACCCCGATCCCGGCCGCGGTGCAGCGGCTCTTCGCGGCGGTGCCGGTGACGCAGCGGGCCGCGCGGCTGGCCAACACCTCGGTGCTGGAGGCGATCATGGTCGCGGGCGTGCTGGAGTTCACCAGGGCCAAGGTGCTGAACCGGGGCGCCGGGCTGCTGGCGAAGGCGCACCTGCGCGCCTCGGTGCGCGACCCGGAGACCAGGCGCGCGCTCACCCCGGCCTACGACTTCGGCTGCAAGCGGCCGACCTTCTCCAACCGCTACTTCCGGGTCTTCAACGAACCGCACGTGCGCCTGGAGACCGGCACCATCGCGGCGGTGACGCCGGACGGCATCACGCTCGCCGACGGCTCCGCGGTCGCGCTGGACACCCTGGTGCTCGCCACCGGCTTCGACCTGTGGCAGGCCAACTTCCCGGCGATCCGGGTGCTCGGCCGGGACGGCACCGACCTCGGCGCCTGGTGGCGGGCGAGCCGGTTCCAGGCCTACGAGGGGATCACCGTGCCGCGCTTCCCCAACTTCCTCAGCCTGAACAGCCCGTACTCCTACAGCGGGCTCTCGTACTTCACCACCGTCGAGGCGCAGATGAAGCACATGGGCAGGCTGCTCGGCGAGCTGGCCCGGCGCGGCGCGGCCACCTTCGAGGTCACCGAGCGGGCCAATGCCGACTTCCTGGACCGGGTCACCGAGCGGCTCGGCACCTCGGTGTTCTACGGCGGCGACTGCGCGTCGGCGCGCAGCTACTACTTCGACCCGCACGGCGAGGCCGCGCTGCTGCGCCCGACCAGCACCCTGAACGCGCACCGGGAGGCCGTCCGGTTCCCGCTGGACGACTACGTCTACGGCGGCGCGCCCGCCTGAGTGCGGGGCCGGTTGCGCCAACTGGCAGACTGTGTGGGTACCTGTCCACCCCACCCACGAACCAGGACTGACGTCGACGATGGAACTGCTGTTTCCGCTACTGCTGGTCGCTCTGCTCGTGCCGATGTTCCTCGGCGTTCGCCGCCAGAAGCGTGAGGCCGAGAAAGTCGCCGCGATGCAGGACGACCTGAAGGTCGGGGATCGGGTCACCACCACTTCGGGGCTCTACGGCACCGTGGTCGAGGTCGATGAGACGACCGTCGACCTGGAGATCGCCGAGGAGGTCGTGACGACCTGGCTGCGCCAGGCGATCCGCGAGGTCCGCACCGAGGACGAGACCGCCGTCGAGGAGCCCGGCACCGCCGTCGCGGCGACGCCGGACGAGCCCGAGGCCCCCGCCGCGCCGGTGACCACCGAGGAGACGCCCGGCCAGACCGAGACCCGGCTGACCAAGGACTGATCTCGCTCGCCGCGGTTCACGCAGTCCGCGCCGGTCCCCGGCGCGGGCATCTCGGCGCGCCCGGTGGCGCGCCGGTTCCACTCGACTTCCGCTCTAGGAGATGACGCACTGTGCCTCCGTCACAGGGATCGGCGCACCCATGGCGACTGCTCGGCCTCTTCGTTGCCCTGCTCGCTCTGATCTACGCGCTGGTTTTCTTCACCGGGGACAAGTCCCCGACCCCGAAACTCGGTATCGACCTGCAGGGAGGCACGCGGGTCACGCTGACGGCGCGCACGCCGGACGGCAGCAGGCCGAGCCAGGACAGCCTCAGGCAGGCGCAGTCCATCATCGAGAACCGGGTGAACGGCCTCGGCGTCTCCGGTTCGGAGGTGGTGATCGACGGCGACACCATCGTGATCACCGTCCCGGGTGAGGACGGCCAGCAGGCGCGCACCCTGGCGACCACCGCCAAGCTCTACGTCCGCCCGGTGCTGACCGCGGTCCCGGCCGCGGGTCGCGCCACCGCGCCGCAGCCGGGCACGCCCGCCCCGGCGCCCGGCGGTGCTGTCCCCGCGCCCGCGCCCGTCCCGGACGGTGCGGCCCCGGCTCCCGCCCCGGACGGCGCCGCCCCGGCCCCGGCCCCGGCGCCCGAGGTGGCGCCCGCGCCGCAGCCGCGGCTCTTCCCGGCCCAGCTGCCGCCGGAGCCCGCGCCCCCGGTCGAGCAGGTCCCGCCGCCGGGTGAACCGGCGCCGGCGCCGCCCGCCGACCAGGTCCCGCCGCCCGGCGAACCGGTGCCCGCGCCGCCCGCCGAGCAGGCCCCGCCGACCCCGGCGCCGACCCCGGAGCCGAACACCGCGGACCTGACCCCGGCCGAGCAGGCCAGGGCCGAGATCGCCGAGGCCAAGACCACCAGGCAGAGCACCGACCAGGCCGTGCAGCAGGCGGCGCTCGCCACCCTGGACTGCACCAAGCCCGACCCGCTGCGCGGCAACGACGACCCGAACCTCCCGCTGGTCGCCTGCGCGAGCGACGGCACCGAGGTCTACCTGCTGGACAAGAGCCGGATCGACGGCCAGGACATCGCCGACGCCAGCTCCGGGCTGAACCAGCAGCAGGCGCGGCACGAGGTCTACCTGGAGTTCAAGTCCGGCGGCAGCGACGAGTGGGCCGCGCTCACCGGCGAGTACGTGCAGAAGCGCGTCGCCTTCGTGCTGGACTCGCAGGTCGTCTCGGCGCCGGTGGTGCAGCAGGGCCCGCAGCAGGGCGGCCGCACCCAGATCTCCGGCAATTTCACCGCCGCCTCGGCCAAGGAGCTCGCCAACACGCTGAAGTACGGCTCGCTGCCGCTCTCCTTCGAGACCTCGGAGGCACAGACCGTCTCCGCCACGCTCGGCCTCTCCTCGCTGCGCGCGGGGCTGCTGGCGGGCGCGGTCGGGCTCGCGGTGGTGCTGCTCTACTGCTTCGCCTACTACCGGATGCTCGGGCTGCTCACGGCGTTCTCGCTGATCGCCTCCGGCTTCGCGGTCTACGGCATCATGGTGCTGCTCGGCCGCTGGATCGGGTTCACCCTCGACCTCGCGGGCGTCGCGGGCCTGATCATCGGCATCGGCATGACCGCCGACTCCTTCGTGGTGTTCTTCGAGCGCATCAAGGACGAGATCAGGGAGGGCCGCAGCTTCCGCTCGGCGGTGCCGCGCGGCTGGCAGCGCGCCAGACGCACCATCCTCTCCGGCAACGCGGTCAGCTTCATCGCCGCCGCGGTGCTCTACATCCTGGCCGCGGGCCAGGTGCGCGGCTTCGCCTTCACGCTCGGGCTGACCACCATCCTGGACGTGGTGGTGGTGTTCCTGGTGACGGCGCCGCTGGTGCTGCTCGCCTCGCGCACCGCCTTCTGGTCCAAGCCCGCGGTCAACGGCCTCGGCGCGATGCAGCAGATCGCCCGGGAACGCACCGCCGCTCGCCCCGCACTCGGGAAGGCGTGAGAGCACCATGACGAACAGCCACACCGACCGCGAGCCCGCGTACTCGCTGGAGAACGGCACCAACGCCACCGAGGTCACGGACGTCTTCGCGCCCGTGCAGCGGGCGCACGCGCGCGGCTTCTTCAGCAGGCTCTACACCGGCACCGGCGCCATCGACGTGATCGGCAACCGGCGCCGCTGGTACCTGATCACCGCGGTGATCGTCCTGATCGCCGTTGGCAGCATGGCGATCCGCGGCTTCAACTTCGGCATCGACTTCGAGGGCGGGTCGCAGATCCAGTTCCCGGCCGGGTCGGCGACCACGGAGCAGGTCGAGCAGACCTACTCCGAGGCGCTCGGCTTCGAGCCGGAGGCGGTGCAGACCGTCGGCACCGGCGGGTCGGCCACCGTGCTGATCCGCTCGCAGGCGCTGGACGCCGCGCAGGTCGACCAGCTGAACTCCGCGCTCTACGAGCGGTTCCAGCCGACCGACTCCGCGGGCAACCCGAGCCGGGCCGCGATCAGCGTCTCCGACGTCAGCGAGACCTGGGGCGACCAGATCACCCGCAAGGCGCTGATCGCGCTGCTGGTGTTCCTGGTGATCGTCTCGGTCTACATCGCGGTCCGCTTCGAGCGGGACATGGCGATCGCGGCGGTGGCGGCCATGGTCTTCGACGTCGCGGTGACGGCGGGCGTCTACTCGCTGGTCGGCTTCGAGGTCACCCCGGCGACCGTGATCGGCATCCTGACCATCCTCGGCTTCTCGCTGTACGACTCGGTGATCGTGTTCGACAAGGTCGAGGAGAACACCAGGGGCATCCTGCACCTGAATCGCCGCACCTACGGCGAGCAGGCCAACCTGGCGATCAACCAGACGCTGATGCGCTCGATCAACACCGCGCTGATCGGCATGCTGCCGATCGTCGGGCTGATGGTGATCGCGGTCTGGCTGCTCGGCGTCGGCACGCTCAAGGACCTGGCGCTGGTGCAGCTGGTCGGGCTGCTGGTGGGCAGCTACTCCTCCATCTTCTTCGCGACGCCGCTGCTGGTCTCGCTCAAGGAGCGGTGGGGTCCGGTAGCGGCGCACACCAGGAAGGTGCAGGCCAAGCGCGCGGCCGCGGCCGCGGCGCGGGTCGGCGCCGCCGCCGAGCGGCGCGCGGGCACCGCGACCGCCCGCACCGGCCAGGAGCCGGAGCCGCGGCGGCCCCGCACCAGCGCGGGCCAGAGCCCGCGGGC
>NZ_JBHVAK010000054.1:0-47926 GCF_042667085.1 Nocardia sp. NPDC057353 | reverse complement strand
GAGCACTCGAAGCGCATGCGCCGCAGGCGCGAGTCTCGAGTGCTCGGCGACGAGACTCCCAGGGGCCGCGAACCCGTCGCGCCGCAGGCGCGACAAATTCAACACAGCCGGTGAGATTTCCAACTCAGTCCAGCGACACGTACACCTCGACCGAGGTAGGCCCGGTGTACCGCTCCAGCTCGGCGGTGTGCGACCGCGTGATGGTCCCGGCCGCCTCGGCCTTCGCGACCTGCGCCCACGCGGTCCGCAATAGGTCGTACGGCTTGTCCGAGACCACGAATCGCGCGTACCGCCCCTGCGGGATCCGGGTCAGCACATCGCCGGGGTCCAGGTCGTCCAGCCCGGAGACCTCGTAGCCGAGCACGGCGACCGCGTGGTCGTTCTGCCCGATGTAGGCGGCGGCGCGCGACACGCTCTTCTCCCGGGCGAGGTACCGATCCCAGGTGAAGTTGACCAGGTCGAGGTCGCGGGCGGCGACCTCGCGGCCGGTCAGCGGCACGGTGAGCCCCGCGACCAGGATCTCGTCCAAGGTGACCAGTTCGAAGTCCACTGCCATGTCCTACCTGTTCGCCTGTTCGTCGGCCAGCGCCACGAACACCTCGACGGTGCGGGCGTCCGGGTACTGCTCGACATCGCCGGTGTAGGAGCGCACCAGTTTCCCGGCGGCCTCGGCGTCCCACACCGTGCGCCAGATGGCGACGATGGTGTCGCCGAGGTTGTCGCCGCTGGCGGTGAAGCGGGCGAAGCGGCCTGCCGGGACCCGGGCGAGCACGTCACCGGCTTGCAGGTCGTCCAGTCCTCGGCAGCGGTAGCCGACAATGTGCGTGAGGTACGAGTTGATCTCCGGGGCGTGGTCGACGTAGGCCGTGGTCGGCGGCCCGGGCAGCCTGCGGGCGAGGTTGCGCTTCCAGGCCTCCTCGACCTTCGCCCGCCGCGGCCCCTCGACCGCGAGCGCCGGGCTGCGAAGTACTGTTCCCGCCACCAGCGTCTCGGGACGGTCAACGACATTGAAATCCACCGGCGTAGCCCCTATGTCTCGTCTTTCGTCGTCGCTCGAGCGCTATCCTCCCGCATCGCCCGCCCGGCGACGCTGTCGGCCCCGCGCCCGGCGCGTCGTTCGCTGCTCGAGCCCTTCGTGCGGTTTCGGCGCAGGTCGGCGCGGTTCCGGCCCGGCCGGGACCAGCGCGGTCCCGCCCGTGCGTCGCTCGCACTCCGGTTCGCTCTCACTCTGGCCAACGATGCTGCCACGTCCGTGGTTCCGCGGGGACGGGGTAGGCATAACCGTGATCTTGACAGCAACACGTTCAGCGGCCGCTGAGACCCGGAAAAAGCTCGCCGGGCTGGGCGGGGCCTGAGGTCGCCGGGGGGATCACGATGAAAGGTTCAGCGGGCGCCGTGCTCGGCGCCGCGGTGGTCTCGGGCCCGAAGATGTCGAATCCGCCGCCGGGTTCGGCGGGTTGCGGTGCGGGCTCGGTGCCGGGGAACTGTTCGACGGGGGTGCCCGCGAGCGCGCCATCCATGGTGTCCTTCCAGATGTCGGCGGGCAGCCCGGAGCCGTAGATGTCGCCGCCGCGCGCGGTGCGCAGCGGCTGCGGCAGGTCGGTGCCGACCCAGACCGCGGTGGCCAGCGACGGGGTGAAGCCGATCATCCAGGCGTCCTTGTTGGCCGCGGTCTCGCCGAGCTGGGTGGTGCCGGTCTTGGCGGCGGAGGGCCTGCCATCGGCGAGCCCGTGGTTGTTCGAGTACCCCGCGACCGGGAGCATGGCGCGCGCGGTGTTGTCGGCGATGGCGCGGGAGATGCGCTGCTCGCCGCGGCCCGGCTCGCCGCGGTCGAGCAGGACCTCGCCGCCGCCGGTCTCCACCTTCTGCACGAAGTAGGGCGGGTAATAGACCCCGCCCGCGGCGAGCGTGGCGTAGGCGGAGGCCATGTCCAGCGGGCGCACCAGGTACTGGCCGAGCACGATGCCGTTGTACGGCGGGGCGCCGTTCTCGGTCAGCGTCTTCCCGATGCCGGGTAGCTCCTCCGGGATGCCCGCCTGGTGCGCGGCGTCCGCGATCGCGCCCGGTCCGTCCGACATGGACATGGTGAGCCGGTAGAAGACGGTGTTGAGCGAGCGCTTCAGCGCCTCCGCCAGGCTGCACTTCCCGCAGCTCTCGCCGCCGACATTGGTGATGGTGGCGTTCCGGTCGGTGACCGGGGCGCTGTCGAAGGCGCGGGTGAGCGGGATCGCCTGCTGCTGGGCGGCGACGGCGGCGAACACCTTGAACGCCGAGCCGGTCTGCAGCGGCGCCTGCGCGAAGTCGTAGCCGGTGCCGTCGGCGCCGCCGTAGTAGGCCCGCACGGCGCCGCTGCGCGGGTCGACGGAGACGACGGCGCCGCGCAGCTGCGGCGGCTGCGGGCCGAGCCTGGCCGCGACGGCGTCCAGCGCGGCCTGCTGGGCGCGGGCGTCGATGGTGGTGGTGATCCGCAGCGCGCCGGTGCGCAGCTCGCGCTCGTCAATGCCCGCCGCGGCGAGTTCGCGCAGCACCTGGGTGCGCAGCAGCCCCTCGGGGCCGAGCGCGGTCGAGGTGTCCGGGATGGCGGTGACCGGGATGATGTCCGGGAAGGCGGTGGCGTCCCGCTCGGCGGCGCTGAGCGTGCCGAGCTCGACCATGCCGTCGAGCACGTAGCGCCAGCGGTCGCGCAGCTGCGGCAGGTGCGTCTCCGGGGTCAGGATCGAGGGCGAGCGGATGACGGCGGCGAGCACCGCGCCCTCGGCGGTGGTCAGTTCGGGCACCGGCTTGCCGAAGTAGTTGGTGGCGGCCGCGGCGATGCCGTACGCGCCGCGGCCGTAGTAGATGGTGTTCAGGTAGGCGGCGAGGATGTCGTCCTTGCTCCACTGCCGCGCCATCTTGGCGGCGATCACCAGCTCGCGCAGCTTCCTGGTGACGGTGCGGTCGTGGCCGAGGAAGGCGTTCTTGACGTACTGCTGGGTGATCGTGGAGCCGCCGCCCGCGTTGTCGTGGCCGAGCAGGTTGTCCCGGACGGCGCGCAGGAAGCCGGAGGTGGAGTAGCCGGGGTTGCTGTAGAAGTCGCGGTCCTCGGCGGCGAGCACCGCCTGCCGCACCGGGACCGGGACGTCGGTGAGCGGCACCGGGGTGCGGTTGCCGTCCGGCGGCACCACCGTGGCGAGCACCGTGCTGCCGTCCGCGGCGAGCACGGTGGCGACCCGGCCGCCCTGCGCGTCCGCCGGGCTCGGGATCTCGGCGCTCCAGTAGACCAGCACGAAGAGCAGCGCGGGCACCGCGACGAAGACCACGGTGAGCGCCAGCAGCAGCCTGCGCAGCCGCTGGCCCCGGGTGCGCCGGGGCCGCAGCGGCGCGCCGGGCGGGGTGGTGCGCTCGGCGCCGCTGTTCACCGCGCCGGGCAGCGGCTTCCAGCCCGCGATGGTGTCGTACTCGGGCTGCGGGGCGCGCCTGCGCTTCCCGGACAAGCTCACGAGCCTCTCCTTCCGAAAGCAGAACCTTCGGTGCGGCCGCCCGCGAACCCGCGGCGGAATCCCCCGACTTTACCCGCCGGGGGAGCCCCGATCAGCTCTTGACGCCGCCCGCGGTGAGCCCGGAGATGATCCGGCGCTGGAACAGCAGCACCATGATCACCAGCGGCACCGTGACGATGGTGCCCGCCGCCATGATCGCCGCGTACGGCTGCACCAGCGGGTCGTTGCCGGAGAAGCGCGCGATGGCGACGGTCACCGGCTCGGTCGCGCTGCTGGAGAGCAGCCGGGCCAGCAGGTACTCGTTGACCGCGGCGATGAAGGCCAGGATCGCGGTGGTGAAGACCGCAGGCGCCGCCAGCGGCAGCATGACCAGCCGGAACGCCTGCAGCTTGGTCGCGCCGTCGATCCGCGCGGCCTCCTCCAGCTCCCAGGGCAGCTCGGCGAAGAACGAGGCGAGGATGTAGACCGTCATCGGCAGCACGAACGAGATGTTCGGGATGATCAGCGCCTGGTACTGCCCGATCCAGCCGATATCGCTGAACAGCTGGAACAGCGGGGTCACCAGCACGACCACCGGGAACATGGAGGCGCTCAGGATCAGCCCGGAGACGATGTACTTGCCCCGGAACTGCAGCCGGGCCAGCGCGTACGCGGCGAGCACGCCGACGATCAGCGCGACGACCGTGGTCGCCAGACCGATGATGACGCTGTTCAGCAGCGCCTTGCCGAAGTCGTTGCCGCGGGTGGTGTCGAACGCGTTGCGGAAGTTCTCCAGCGTCACGTGCGTCGGCCACGGGGTGTTCTCGAACTGGTAGGCCGGGTCGCGGAAGGCGGTGACGGTCATCCAGTAGAACGGCGCCAGCCCCCAGAGCAGCACGATCAGCGCGCCGAGGTAGAGCCGGACGGTGCCGAGCCGCTTGGTCCACGGCACCGGGCGGGGCTGCGCCGCCGCGGGCTTGCGGGTGTCGATGGCGGTGCTCATGCTTTGCGCTGCTCCTCCTGCGTGCGGACCGCGTTCGCGCCGAGCACCTTCACCAGCACGAAGGCCACCGCGAAGATCAACACGAAGGTGATCGTCGAGAGCGCGGCCGCGCTGTTCGGCCCCTGCCGCACCTGGTCGACCACCAGGATGGAGAGGGTCCGGGTCGACGGGTTGCCCAGCGTCATGATCGCGGGCAGGTCGTACATCCGCAGCGCGTCCATGGTGCGGAAGAGCACCGCGACCAGCAGCGCGGGCTTGAGCAGCGGCAACGTGATGTGCACGAAGCGCTGCCAGGCCGACGCGCCGTCCACCTTGGCCGCCTCGTACACGTCGGCCGGGATCACCTGCAACCCGGCGAGCAGCAGCAGCGCCATGAACGGCGTGGTCTTCCAGACGTCGGCGGCGATCACCGCGAAGCGCGCGGGCCAGGCATCCGAGGTCCAGAGGATCTCGGTGCCGAGGATCCGGTTCACCACGCCGTCGTACTGGAACATGAACTCCCAGAGCCGCGCGGTGACGGCGGTGGGAATGGCCCACGGGATGAGCACCGCTGCGCGCAGCAGCGCCCGGCCGCGGAAGGTCTTGCCCATCACGACCGCCATCGCCAGGCCGAGCACGACCTCCAGCGAGACGGTGACCACGGTGAAGAAGAGCGTGATCCCGACCGCCATCCAGAACTGCGAGCCGAGCGTGCCGGTCGGGCACGGCACCAGCCCGCCCGCGGCCTGGCACTGCTGCAGCAGCCAGTGCGTGTAGTTCGTGAAGCCCGCGCCGCCGCCCTCGACGAACATGCCGGTGGCCGGGTCGAGCCCCGCGTCCTTCTGGAAGGACATCCAGAGCGCCCGGAACACCGGGTAGCCGATGACGACGGTCAGCGCGGTCAGCACCGGCAGGACGAACAGCCACGCCCGGCGGGACTTCCGCCACTCCGCGGCCAGCGCCGCGCCGAAGCCGGGCTTCTTCTTCCCCCCGGACGGTGGCCGCTGCTGTTCCTTGACCAGGGTGGCCGTTCCCGAAGGATCCGACACGTTCTCTCTCCTACGGGTCGTCGCTGCGCCGGGGCGGATTCCGCCGGTCAGTTACCGGCGGTCTCGATGCCCTTCTGCATGCCGATGATCGCGTCGTCCACCGTCTTGGTGCCGTTCAGCGCGGCGAAGGCGTTGTCCTGCACGGCCTTCGAGACCGCCGAGTAGAACGGGGTGACCGGGCGCGGCACCGCGCTCGCGATCGACTCCTTGAGCGCGGGCAGGTACGGCATCTGCGCGATCAGCGCCGGGTCGTCGTACATCGAGGCGCGGACCGACGGCAGCGCGCCGGAGGCGACGATCTGCTGCGCCTCCTCGGAGATCAGGAAGCGCAGGAAGTCGAGCGCGGTCGCCTTGTTCTTGGAGAAGGCGCTGATCGCGGCGTTGTAGCCGCCGAGCGTCGAGGCGCCGACGCCGTTCTCGCCGGGCAGCGGGGCGACCCCGAACTTGTCCTTGACCTGCGAGGCGTCGCCGCCCGCCTCACCGAAGAAGTAGGGCCAGTTGCGCAGGAAGAGCAGGTTGCCGCTGGCGAAGGCGTTGCCGCTCTCCGGCTCCTTGAAGGTGATCGCCTCGCGCGGGATGTCGCCGTTCTTGTAGGCGTCGACCAGCGTGCTCAGCCCGGTGCGGGCCTGCGGGCTGTCCACCGTCGGGGTCTTGCCGTCCGGGCCGACGAAGGTGCCGCCGTAGGCGTTGATCACCTCGGCGGTGTTCACCGTGAGGCCCTCGTAGGGGGCGAGCTGGCCCGCGTAGCAGCCGATGTTGTTCTCCCTGGCCACCTGGCACTGGCCGAGCATCTCGGTCCAGGTGCGCGGCGGGGTCGGGACCAGGTCCTTGCGGTAGAAGAGCAGGCCGCCGTTGGTGTTCCTCGGCGCCGCGTAGAGCGTGCCGTTGTAGGTCGCGCTGGCGACCGTCGGCGAGAGCAGCGCGGCGGTGTCGATGGTGAAGTTGTCCTTCAGCGGCTGGATCCAGCCCTTGGCCGCGAACTCCGCGGTCCACGGCACGTCCAGCGCGACGACGTCGTACCCGGACTGCTTGGAGCGCATGTGCTCGACCAGGTCGTCGTACTGCTGGTTGGCGTCGTTCGACTGCTCCTTGAACGTCACCTGCTCGTTCGGGTGGGTGGCGTTCCAGCGCTCGATGATCTGCTTCACCACCCCCGTCTCGGTGGTGTCCTTGCCCTCCACGTAGGTGATCGGGCCGCGGCCGTCCAGGTTCTCCGTGGTCGGGTTGGTACCGCCGCCGCTGGAGCAGGCCGAGGCGAACGTCGCGGTGAGCAGCGCCGCGGAGGCGATCGCCAGCGACGTCCGCGCCGCGATCGACGAACGTAGGGACGACACCTTCTTCAAAGCCATCGCGAACACTCCCGGGTCGAGACGTGAGCGGCGGCACATCAGCCGACGCACAAGGCAAGATACATGGTGTTCACCGGGAGCGCTGGAGCGCGTTCCCTCTCGGGGGCGCTCGCTAGGCTGGCCGGGATGACTTCGCCGAACGCGGTCCCGGACCGGATGCTCACCCGGATCGGCGGCCTGCTGCGGCAGGCCGAGTCCACCGACAACGAGCACGAGGCCGAGGCCTTCCTGGCCGCCGCGCAGCGGCTCGCCACCCGCTCCGCGATCGATCTCGCCGTCGCCCGCGCGCACGTGGCGGGCAGGCAGCGGCGCGCAACGCCGATCCAGCGGGTCATTCCGATCGGCGAGCCGGGCCGGAAAGGTCTGCGCACGTACGTGCAGCTGTTCGTCGCGATCGCCGCGGCCAACGATGTGCGCTGCGATGTCGCGCGGACCTCGACCCAGGTCTTCGCCTACGGTTTCGCGGGCGACATCGACGTCTGCGAGGCGCTCTACAGCAGCCTGCTCGTGCAGATGGTGCGGGCGAGCGACCAGTACATCAAGTCCGGAGGGTACCGCTCGGCCACCGTCGAGAAGGTGGTGGTGGAGAAGCGGCTCGGGCGCACCGTGCGGCGCCGGGTCTCCGCGCCGGTCGCGCCGGTGACCGCGCGGCTCAACTTCCAGGCGGCGTTCGCGGCGCGGGTCGGGAAGCGGCTCGCCGAGGTCAAGGCCGAGGTGGTGCGGGACGCCGAGCTGCCCGACGATTCCGGCACGCCGGGTACCGCGATCGCGCTGCGCGAGAAGGAACTCGAGCTCACCGACTTCTACCGCAGCACCTCCGAGGCCAGGGGGACCTGGCGCGGGGCGTCGGCCTCGCTCACGCCGTCCGCGGACGCGCGGCGGGCGGGGGACCGGGCGGGTCGGGTGGCGCGGCTCGGCACCGCGCCCGAGCTTGGGGCGCCGCGCGGCGAGCTGACGTGACGACACCCCTGCCGCGGCGGACCCCGACCGGGGACGAGCCGACGTGACGGTTCGCGATTCGCAGCGGGCCGCGGTCTACGACGCGGAGCAACTGGTGCGCGGTGCCTTCGAGCGCGCGGACGAGTTCGGGAACCGCACCGTCGAGGTGTTCGGGTCGCAGCTCACGCTGCCGGTGGAGCGGCGGTTCGGGTCGGTGGAGTCGGTGGCCGGGTACGTCGAGCGGGTGCTGGCGCTGAACTGGATGCGCGCGGGGTGGGCGCGCGCGGGCGTCCCGGTGCGGGTGCGGGCGCGGCGCGGGGCGACCGCGGCGCACTACGAGCCCGCGGGCGCGGTGCTCGCGGTGCCGGTCGAGCGCGGGTGGGCGCTGCGCGAACTGGTGGTGCTGCACGAAATCGCGCACCACCTGGCGCCGCCGGACCCCTCCGAGCCCGCGCACGGGCCCGCCTTCTGCGCCCGCTACCTGGAGTTGGTCGACGGGGTCGTCGGGCCGGAGGCGGCCTTGCTGCTCCGCTCGGCGCTGCTCGGCACCGGCGCCCGGATCGGATGAGGGAGTCGCCCGCGGCGGCTCGACCCGGCCGAAGTTCGCCCTCCGGCGCGGCGGCACTTTCCGGCCGGGACCGGTGCCCGATCTGTCCGTAACTGTCCGGTATCCGGCCTACGCCTCGACCAGCGTGCGCACCCGCCGCACCCGCTCGACCCACCACCGGGTGCGCTCCGGGTCCGGGTGCCGGTAGCGCTCCAGCAGCTCCGGGTCCGGCACCGGCGGCGCCGCGGGGACCTCGAGGAACCCGTCCACCGGCAGCACCGGCTCGGCCAGCACGTCCCCGGTGAAGAGCGCCCCGCTCCCGAGCCCGCAGGCATGGTCGAGCTCAGGCAGCGCCCCGGCCAGCGCCAACTGCGCCCCCAGCCCGACCCCGGTCTCCAGCGCCGACGACACCACGCACGGCAACCCCGCCGCCTCCGCCACCCGCAGCGCCCGCCGCACCCCGCCCAGCGGCGTGCACTTGATCACCGCGATATCGGCGGCCCCGGCGACCGCGACCCGCAGCGGATCCTCCGCCCGCCGGATGGATTCGTCCGCCGCGATCGGCACCCCGACCCGGCGCCGCACCGCGGCCAGCTCCTCGATCGTCCGGCACGGCTGCTCCGCGTACTCCAGCCCGCCTGCGGCCCGGTCCAGCGCGCCGATCCGCGCGACCGCGGTGTCCACGTCCCAGACGGCGTTCGCGTCGATCCGCACCGCCCCGCCGGGCCCGAGCGCCGCCCGCACCGCCTCGACCCGCGCGATGTCCTCCGCGAGCGAGTCCGGGTGGTCGGCGACCTTCACCTTGGCGGTGCGGCAGCCGGATTCGGCCACGATCCGGTGCGCCCGCTCCGGCTCGACGGCGGGCACGATGCAGTTCACCGGAATCCGCCGCCGCACCGGGGCCGGCCACCCGCCCGCCGCCTGCTCCAGCGCGGTGGCCAACCAGTTCGCCGCCTCCCGGTCGTCGTACTCGGGGAACGGGCAGAACTCGCCCCAGCCGCGCTCCCCCTCCAGCAGCACGCCCTCGCGCACGGTGATGCCGCGGAACCGGGTGCGCAGCGGAATCGCGTAAACCAGCATGCCGGGATTCTGCCGCAGCCCCGCAAATCCCCCGCCCGCACTCGAGTAGTTTCCCGGTACTCGATCCGTCCCCCCGCCGCGACCATTGACGTCACGCCACAACAAGCCCCCACCGGGTTTGCGGCCCGTCCCGCGTCCGGCGGCCGAAGCAATGCGGCGCAGCCGCAAGTCTCGGCCGCCGGACGCGGGACCCCGAAGGGCCGCAAACCCCGCCCGCGCCAGCGGGCAGAAAGGCACAGCATGACGACCGCCTATCCGGACCCGCGGTACAGCGCCATGCCGCCCCCGCCGCCCGGTCCGCCGCCCCCGCCCGCGAAGAAGCAGCTCAACCCGCTCGACGTGGCGATCGGCGTGGTCCTGTACTCCATCGCCGTCGTCCTCGCCGGCTGCTCCGCCTACGCCACCCTCTTCTTCGCCATGGCCGCCGACTCCTGCAGCTATGGCGGCAAGAGCTGCGACTACGTCGGGTCGGGGATGGGCGTTTCGTGGGGCGGCGCCGCGCTCGCGGTGCTCATCGGCGCCGTCATGCTGCCGATCGCCGCGTGGCGGTACTGGCCGCTCTGGATCTGGGGCGTCGTCCCGCTGATCTTCGTCGTCGGCGGTTTCCTCTGGGGCTACAGCATCATCGCGGCCGGTACCTCGGCGTGACCCGGCCCTCCGGTTGGCGGATCGCCGCGGCCGCCGTCGCGATGCTGCTCCCCGGCGCGTTCTTCGCCTTCGTGACCTGGCTCTTCCCCATCGTCACGCTCGGCTGCACCTACCAGGTGTGCGACGAGTCCTACCTGCCGTACGCCCAGGGCGTCTCCTGGGGTGGGATCGCGATCGCGCTGGTGGCGGGCGCCGTGCTGCTGGTGTCGGCGGTGCGCGGCGGGCGGCCGCTGTGGCCGGTGGCTGTCGGCACGGTCGGCGTGATCTTCGCGGCATTCTGCGCGGGCGTCTCGATCACGAGCCTGGTCACCTCGACCTGACCGACCGCTGCCCTTCCGGGTGTGGCCGCGGCGGTCCCGGGTCATGCTGGGAGCAGGCGGACGTCAGGGGGCGCGATGGCAGGGTGGCGACGGTTCGATTCGCGGCGCCCGGAGTGGCGGGACCCCCGTCCCGCCACGCCCTTCGACCTGCTGCGCACCATCGCGGGCGCGCTGCTCGCGCTCGTGGTCGCCGGGCTCGCCATCGCGCTGGTCCCGCTCTACGGGCTCTTCGCCGACGCGGACCGGGACGGCCTCGGTGAGGTCTGGCCCGCGGCGCTGATCGCCTGGGGCGGGCTGATCTTCGCCGCGGTGGTCGCCGTCTCGCACGTGTGGGAGCGAGTGCGGTACGGCAGGCCGATCGGCTGGGGCCCCGCGGTCGCCGTCCCGGTGATCGTCGAGGCCTGGCTGCTCGGCCTGGTATTCGCACTCGCCCTCGGTGAGCTGCGCTGACCCTCAGAGGGTTTCGAGAATCATGGCGTTCGCCAGCCCGCCCGCCTCGCACATGGTCTGCAGCCCGTACCGCCCGCCGCGCTCGCGCAGCGCGTGCACCAGCGTGGTGGTGAGCCGGGCCCCCGAGGCGCCGAGCGGGTGCCCGAGCGCGATGGCGCCGCCGTTCACATTGACCTTGGCGAGGTCGGCCCCGGTGTCGTCGGCCCAGGCCAGCACCACCGAGGAGAAGGCCTCGTTGATCTCGACCAGGTCCATGTCGGCGAGCTCGAGCCCCGCCCGGCTCAGCACCTTGCGGGTGGCCGGGATGACCGCGGTCAGCATGAGCAGCGGGTCGTCGCCCGCGACGGCGAAGCTGTGCAGCCGGGCCAGCGGGGTGAGGCCGAGCTCGGCGGCCTTCGCGCCGCTCATGATGAGCACCGCCGCGCTGCCGTCGTTGATCTGGCTGGCATTGGCGGCGGTGATGTTCCAGCCGATCTCCGGGTAGCGGGCCGCGATCGCCTCGTCGTAGTAGGCCGGGCGCAGCCCGCCGAGCAGCTCCAGCGTGCTGCCGGTGCGGATGCCCTCGTCGGTGCTGAGCCCGGCGAGCGGCGCGAGCTCCGCCGCGAAGGCGCCGTTCTTGGTCGCTAGCGCCGCCTTCTCGTGGCTGGCCAGCGCGAACTCGTCCAGTCGGGTCCGGCTCAGCCCCCAGCGCGCGGCGATCAGCTCGGCGCTGATGCCCTGGCCGACCAGCCCGTCCGGGTAGCGCTCGCTGAAGCCGACGCCCGCGATATCGCTCGCGCCGAGCACGCTCGACCCCATCGGCACCCGGCTCATGGACTCCACCCCGGCCGCGATCACCACGTCGTAGGCGCCGGAGATCACGCCCTGTGCCGCGAAGTGCACCGCCTGCTGGCTGCTGCCGCACTGCCGGTCCACCGTGGTCGCGGGCACGGACTCCGGGAAGCCCGCCGCGAGCACCGCCCTGCGGGTGATGTTCACGCTCTGCTCGCCGGACTGCGTCACCACGCCGCCGATGACGTCGTCGACCAGCGCCGGATCGATCCCCGCGCGGTGCACCACCGCGCGCAGCGAGTGGGCGAGCAGATCGACGGGGTGCACCCCGTGCAGCGCGCCGGTCGGCTTGCCCTTGCCGATCGGAGTGCGGACCGCTTCGACGATGACTGCGTCTCGCATCGTGCTTCCTTCCCTTCGGCGGAGCCATCTGACTCTACCGCGATATAGCTAGTCTCCGCCCTGGCAATAGTTGAGTCAAGTCAGCCGGGGTATGATGTGCGCCATGCCCGCCGTCATGGAAGGACCCCTCGCCGATCTCGCCGCCTGGCGGCCCACCGAGTGCTCGATCGCCAAAGCGCTGGAGGTGGTCGGCACCCGCTCGGCGCTGCTCATCATGCGCGAGGCGTACTACGGCACCAGCCGGTTCGACGGTTTCGCCGCGCGGGTCGGGATCACCGATGCGGCGGCCGCCGCCCAGCTGCGCAGACTCACCGCCGCCGGGCTGCTCGCCAAGCAGCCCTATCAGGAGGAGGGGCAGCGGACCAGGCACGAGTACGTGCTCACCCCGATGGGGCGCGACCTGCTGCCCGTCGTGCTCGCGCTGCAGCAGTGGGGGGACAGGTACCTGCAGGCGGGGCCCGCGCCGCTGCTGCTGGTCGAGGAGGCGACGGGCGATTCGGTGCGGGTCGAGGTGCGGAGTTCCTCGGGCGCGGAGGTCGAGCTGGAGGAGCTCGGAGTCCGCCTCAACGAGGAGTTCGCGCGCAAGCGTCGCCTGCGGTCGGTGGAACCAGGGGGCGCGGCCGACGACCGCGCCCCCGAACCCCGCTAGTCGAGCCGGCTCCCGTTCGCCGCATCGAAGAAGTACACGTGCTCCGCGGCGACCCCGAGCTGCAGCTTCGCCCCCTTCGGTGGCGGATTCCGCCAATCCGCCCGCGCCACGACGGTCTCGCCCGCACCGGTCGGCGAGTCACCGAGCGTGCGCCCGTAGAGGTAGGCGTCGGAGCCGAGCTCCTCGACCACGTCCACCTCCATGGCGATCCCGGAATCGCTCCCGAGCTCGAAGTGCTCCGGCCGGATGCCGACGGTGAGCGAGCCGGAGCAGGCGTCGGTGACCGAGCGCGGCACCGGGATCGGGCAGCCGCCCAGGTACACCGCGCCGTCGCTGACCGGGAGGGTGAACAGGTTCATGGCAGGTGAGCCCATGAAGCCCGCGACGAAGACATTGGCCGGGTCGCCGTACAGGTCGCGGGGGGTCGCGCACTGCTGCAGCCGCCCGTCCTTGAGCACCGCGACCCGGTCGCCCATGGTCATCGCCTCGACCTGGTCGTGGGTGACGTAGACGGTGGTGGTCCCGAGCCGCCGCTGCAGCTGCGCGATCTGGGTGCGGGTCTGCACGCGCAGCTTGGCGTCCAGGTTGGAGAGCGGCTCGTCCATCAGGAAGACCTGCGGCTGCCGCACGATCGCCCGCCCCATCGCCACGCGCTGGCGCTGGCCGCCGGAGAGCGCCTTCGGCTTGCGCTCCAGGTACTGCTCCAGGTCGAGCAGCTTGGCGGCCTCCAGCACCCGCGCCCTGGTCTCCGCCTTGTCGACCTTGGCGAGCCGGAGCGCGAAGCCCATGTTCTCGGCCACGGTCATGTGCGGGTACAGGGCGTAGTTCTGGAACACCATCGCGATGTCCCGCTCCTTGGGCTCGGCGTGCGTGACGTCGTCCGCGCCGATCAGGATGCGCCCGGCGCTGACCTCCTCCAGCCCGGCCAGCATGCGCAGCGAGGTGGACTTGCCGCACCCGGACGGGCCGACCAGGACGAGGAACTCCCCGTCCGCGATCTCCAGGTCGAGGCTGTCGACGGCGGGGGTGGGGTTGCCCGGGTAGAGCCGGGTGGCGTGCTCGAAAGTAACCGTGGCCACGGTGGATGACCATCCCTTCACCGGCAGGAACGTGCCGGACGATCCGAGTAGGGGAATCGCGGGGATGCTATCCGGTCGGGGTGGATCGCGCACCGGCCACCACCCGGCGCGGTGCCGGATTCAGCCCTGCAGTACCCCGTGCAGCGCCACGTCGGCGGCGAAGGCGGCGTTCTCCTCGGCGCTGCGCTCGCGGAAGGTGAAGCAGCGGAGCAGGACCGCGTTGGTCAGCCAGGCGGCGATCTCCGCGGGCGGGTGGTCGTCGGCCAGCTCGCCGCGCTTCTGCCCGCGCTCGACGACCGGCTCGATGATGGTGGGCAGGTGCAGCAGCGCCTTGATCGAGCGGAGCCGCTCCGGCGCGCCGTAGGTGTCGTGCGCGACGGCGACCAGCAGGGTGTCCATGAAGACGCGCTCCGCGGCGATCAGCCGCGCGCAGCCGAGCAGGTAGCGGCGGATGATCGCCTGCGCGTCGGGGTCGAAGGCGGCGGCGTCCGCGATCTCGGTGCGGAGCTGGTCGAACGGGCCGCGCAGCGCCGCCTCGATGATGTGGATCTTGCTGGGGAAGAGCAGGTCCAGCTTGTCCCGCGGCACGCCGGAGGTCTCGGCCACGTGGTCCATCGTGGTGGTGAAGTACCCGCGGGTGCCGAATTCGGCGCGGGCCGCGGCGATCACGGCGGCCCGCGGATTGCTGGGCAGCGGCACCGGAGTCCGCTGCGGCACCGGGACACCTACCGGCCGGTGCCCCTCGTCGAAATCGATGGCGCCGCTGAGCAGCGCCGCCAGCGTGTTCGCCAGCAGCTCGGGGGTGACGACCTCCGGCTCCACCCGCATGCGCAGCTGCAACCCCTCCAGCAGCGCGTTCGCGCCGATCGCGAGGGTGCTCGCGCCGAGCGGGCGGCGCAGGGTCACCCCCACCCGCTCGAACGCGGAATCCAGGACGGCGTGCGCGATCCCGTCGCGCAGCCGGTAGGAATCGCGGAGCCGGGCGCGCAGCGGGGTGTCGGAGGGCGCGAGCCAGTGCGCGAGCAGCTGCCTGGCGAACCGACGAGGCTCGGTGAGCGCCGCGAACCGCTCCAACACCAGCGCGTGGATCGCCCGGTCGCCGCGCTGCCCCGCGGCGTCCAGCCGCCCGATCTCGGCGCGCAACTCCTCGGCGCCGCAGTTCACCGGCGGCGGCAGCGCCTTGCCGACCGCGTCGAGGAACAGCTGCTTGGTGTGGAACTTGCGGTAGAAGGTCGCGGCCGCGGCACCGGTGCTCGCCACCATCCGATCGCGGTTCAGACCGCGGTTCAGCACCAGCGCCGGTTCCTCGGTGAGCGTGTCGAGCGCCGCTTCGATGAAGCGGGCGATCATCGGGTCTGCGGACTTCATCGATGCGGTCCCCCTCGCCTTGGCCTGTCCTCGGCTGCGGCCTCGAACGCCGTTCCCGCAGCACACATCCCCGAATGTGCCGAAACCGTCGCAGCCCGTGAATCGGAATTGTCGCATGCGCGCCGGATCGGTGTCACAGCCCGGACTGACGTACGCGTGCAAATCGAATCACATGGAAGGTGTCACCCGCATCGACCGCTGCACCGAGCGGCACAGCAGAGAGACGCGTCATGACCAGGAACGCAACCGCCATGCCCGATCCCGATCCCGAGCCGGAGCGCAGGTACCCCGATCCCGGGCTGAGCGCCAGGGAGGCGCAGGTGGTCAGGGAGTGGCTGCTCGCCGACAACAAGGCGCAGGTGTGCCGCAAGCTGTACCTGGCCGCGGGCACCGTCAACACCCACCTGAGCCGGGCCAGGCGGAAGTACGACGAGGTCGGCCGACCGGCCACGACGAAGGCGCAGCTGTTCGCCAGGGCCGTTCAGGACGAGCTGATCGACCTCGACGAGTTCTGACCCCGCCCGCCTCACGGCCGGGTGAGCACCGCGCGGATGCCCTGCGCGGTGAGGTGGTGCAGCGTGGCCTTCGCCAGGTAACCGACGAGCGCACAGGCGCTCGCCACCCCGCCGGACCCGGCCGACCCGCCGAGCCGGAAGCGGGCGGCCGCGGTGCCCGCGAGCAGCTCGAACGCGACGTCCACCGCGAAGCCGTCGCTGCTGACCAGGGTGACCGCCGCGACCTCGACGCCGCGCGCGTCCGCGGGCCCGCGCCCGGGACGGTCCCTGGCCCGCACCACCCGCAGCCGCCGGACATTGTCCGGCTCCCGGTCGGCGGGCGCGGGCGCGACCCGGATCGTGTGCACCGCGTCGATGAGCTCCGCCAGCGCGGCATCGGCGGCCACGACGTCGAAACACCGGCCCTCACCCATGCGCCCAGTATCGGCGTCTTCGGCGGCGGCGACCAGTCGTCGGTTCCGATGATCATCGCTCCCGGCGCGCGCCCTCGCTCGCCGGTAGCCTCGCCCCGGTAGCACCCACACGGACGACGAGGAGCAGAGCATGAGCCGACCGGTTCGCATCGGAGTTCAGCTGCAGCCGCAGCACGCCCCCGACTACCAGCTCATCCGGGACGCGGTCCTGCGCTCCGAGGACGCCGGGGTGGACATCGTCTTCAACTGGGACCACTTCTACCCGCTCACCGGCGACCCCGAGGGCGCGCACTTCGAGTGCTGGACCATGCTCGGCGCGATCGCCGAGCAGACCGAGCGGGTGGAGCTGGGCGCGCTGGTCACCGGCGGCGGGTACCGGAACTTCGACCTGCTCGCCGATATGGCGCGGACGGTGGACCACATCAGCGGCGGCAGGCTCATCCTCGGCATCGGGGCCGGCTGGTTCGAGCGCGACTACGACGAGTACGGGTACGAATTCGGCACCGCGGGCAGTCGGCTCGCGCTGCTCAAGGACGGGCTGGCCCGGATCGATGCCAGGCTGAAGAAACTGACTCCCCCTCCGACCAGGCACATTCCGGTGCTGATCGGCGGTGGCGGCGAGAAGAAGACGCTGCGGCTGGTGGCCGAGTACGGCAATATCTGGCACAGCTTCGGCGACCTGGAGACCTTCACCCGCAAGAGCGGCATCCTGGCCGAGCACGCGGCCGCGGTCGGCACCGACGTGGGGCGGATCGAGAAGTCGACGGCGTGGCCGGGGGTGGAGCAGGCGAAGGCGTTCCACGAGGCGGGCGTCACGCTCTTCACCGTCGGCACCAGCGGCCCGGACTACGACCTGAGCCAGGTCGAGGAGGCGATCCGCTGGCGCGACGAGGTGAACCCGGAGTCGGTGGTCGGGCTCTCCTGACCGCGGCGCGCAAGGGTTTCGCGCTGTGAGACCCGTGATAGCGGGGGATTCGCTGCCGCGCGGCTAGGGTGGGATCCCATGTCGGTTTCCCGTGCGGTCCGCTCGTCGGCCCTGCTCGCCGCGGTCCTCGCGCTCGCCACGCTCGTGCTGAGCGGGTGCGGCTCGGGCGACGGCGGCACGCAGGCCCGTGACCTGTGCGCGCCGCCGGGGCCGACCGCGGCCGCCGCGGCCCCCGCCAACCTGGCCGCCCCGCAGGGCGCGGGCGCCGACCGCTACACCACGCCGAACGTGGTGCCGCTGGACTCGATCGACACCACCCGGCTCGGGCTGATCAACCCGGGCAGGCTCAGCGTCGGTACGCTCTCCGACGCCCCGCCGAGCATCTGCGTGAACGGCAGCAACCAGGTCACCGGCTTCGACAACGAGCTGCTGAAGGCCATCGCGGCCAAGCTCGGGCTGACCGTCGACTTCGCCACCACCGACTTCTCCGGCCTGCTCGCCAGCGTCGCCGCGGGCCGGTACGACGTCGGCTCGTCGAATATCACCACCACCGACGCGCGGCGCCAGCTGGTCGGCTTCACCAACGGCTACGACTTCGGCTACTTCTCGCTGGTCACCCCCGCGGGCAGCGCCATCACCAGCTTCGCCGACCTGCAGCCGAGCACCAGGATCGCGGTGGTGCAGGGCACCGTGCAGGACGAGTTCGTGGTGAACCAGCTCGGCCTCGACCCGGTGAAGTTCCCGGACTACAACACCGCCTACGCCAACCTGAAGTCCGGCCAGGTCGATGTCTGGGTGGCGCCCTCCGCGCAGGCCGACGGCGCCATCGCGCCCGGCGACCCGATCACCATCGCGGAGAACACCTTCAGCCTGGACAACTTCGTCGGCTACGCCACCGCCAAGACCAACCAGCCGCTGATCGACGCGCTGAACAGCGGCCTGGACGCGGTCATCGCGGACGGCACCTACGCCCGGCTCTACCAGGACTGGGTGCCGCGCGAGCTGCCGCCGGGCTGGAAGCCGGGCTCGCGCGCCGCGCCCGTCCCCGAGCTGCCCGACTTCCGCGCGCTGGCCGCGCAGAACGAACAGCCGGAACAGGCCGCCGCCGCCCCGAAATCCACGCTGGAGCAGCTCGGCGACACCTTCTTCGACTGGTCGCTGTACAAGCAGGCCTTCCCCGAGCTGATCAAGACCGGGCTGCCGAACACCCTGATCCTGGCGGTGGTCTCCGGCGTGCTCGGCACCGTGATCGGCATGCTGCTCGCGGTGGCGGGGATCTCCCGCACCCGCTGGCTGCGCTGGCCCGCCCGGGTCTACACCGACATCTTCCGCGGCCTGCCCGCGGTGGTGATCATCCTGATCATCGGGCTCGGCATCGGCCCCGTGGTCCGCAACATCACCGGCAACAACCCGTACTGGCTCGGCGCGGTGGCGCTGGCGCTGCTGGCCTCGGCCTACATCGGCGAGATCTTCCGCTCCGGCATCCAGTCGGTGGAGCCGGGGCAGCTGGAGGCGGCGCGCGCCATCGGCTTCGGCTACCGCCAAGCCATGACGCTGGTGATCATCCCGCAGGGCGTGCGCCGGGTGCTGCCCGCGCTGATGAACCAGTTCATCGCGCTGATCAAGGACTCGTCGCTGATCTACTTCCTCGGGCTGCTGGTCAGCCAGCGCGAGCTCTTCGCGGTCGGCCGCGACCTGAACGCGCAGACCGGCAACCTCTCCCCGCTGGTCGCCGCCGGCCTCGTCTACCTGCTGCTGACCATTCCGCTCACGCACCTGGTCAACTACATCGACCGGCGGATGCGCACCGGCCGCCCGGACCGGCCCATCGACCCGGCGGACCAGGCCGCCATCACCGAAGGACGCTGATCATGAGTGCTTCGCTCACCGGCACCGGGCTGCACCTGACCCTCGGCCGCACCCACATCCTGCGCGGCGTCGACCTGCACGTCGACGCGGGCCGCACGGTCACCGTCATCGGGCCGTCCGGGTCGGGCAAGTCCACCCTGCTCCGCGTGCTGAACCGGCTGCACGAACCGGACCGCGGCGACATCCTGCTGGACGGCAAGTCGGTGCTCACCGAGAACCCGGACCGGCTGCGCCGCCGGATCGGCATGGTCTTCCAGCAGTTCAACCTGTTCCCGCACAAGTCGGTCGCGGAGAATGTCGCGCTCGGCCCGCGCAAGCTGGAGGGGCTCTCCGCCGAGCAGGCCCGCGCGCTCGCCGTCGAGCAGCTGGAGCGGGTCGGGCTCGCCGACAAGGTGGATTCCAGGCCGGGCAACCTCTCCGGCGGCCAGCAGCAGCGCGTCGCCATCGCCCGCGCGCTCGCCATGAAGCCGGAGCTCATGCTCTTCGACGAGGCCACATCGGCGCTCGACCCCGAGCTGGTCAAGGGCGTGCTCGCGCTCATCGCCGAGCTCGCCGCAGGCGGCATGACCATGGTCGTCGTCACCCACGAGATGGGCTTCGCCCGCTCCGTCTCCGACCAGGTCGTCTTCATGGACCAGGGGGTCGTCGTCGAGCAGGGCGCCCCCGACGCCGTCTTCGACAACGCCGAGACCCCCCGCCTCCGCACCTTCCTCGATCAGGTGCTGTAGACCGTCGCCGGTGCTGCCCAGAGGACCGGGGCGGTGGCGGGGGTGGGGTCCGTGCGCCAGGTGGCGAGGCGGGTGCGCTGCCAGTCGGCGTGCGCGGTGACGGGGTCGGGGTGTTCGTGGGCGGCGTCGATGGCGCAGACGGTGTCCTGCAGGGGGGTGGCGGTGGTGGGGGCGCCGGCGAGGCGCTGGACGGCGAGGTCGGTGGGGAGCGGCCAGCGGCAGGCGGTGACGAGCTCGGCTCCGCCGGAGATCATGGCGGTGACCAGGCCGAGCGCCTCGCCGAAGCGGAGGTCGCCGCCGCTCTCGCAGGCGATCAGCGCGACCCGGGCCGGGATGGGCCAGAGTTCGTTGCCCGGCCGCGGGTCGGGGTCGCGGGTGTGCGAGCCGAGCAGCAGGTCCTTCGCGGTGAACGGGCGGTGGGTGCGCAGCGGGGCGGCGAAGCCGGGGAGCTCGGCGGGGCAGGCGAGGTGCAGCGCGGCCTCCTCGCTGCGGCCGGACTCCGGCGCGGCGGCGGTGACGTGGCCGACGTAGAGCAGCCTGCTCGCGCCCGCGCGCAGCAGCTCGCCGAGCAGGTCGCGGTCGAGGTCGGTGCGGCGGAAGGCGGCCGCCGGAGTGGCCGCCGCCGGGGCCAGCCTGCCGCTCGCGGCGTACTCGGCGACCCGGCGGGCCACCGGCATGGCCGGGTCGGGGCGGCCGAGGACCGAGCCGAGCGCGGAGTCGGCGCGGAAGCCGGGGACCCGCGGGTCGAGCACGGCGAGCACCGGGAGCGCCGGGTCCCACGGGCGCGGTTCGCGCGCCCGGACAACGCTCACCGGCGGCAGCAGGCTGAGGTCGGCGATCTCGATCAGCCGGATCGCGGGGTCGGGGGCGAGCAGCTCCCACGGCACCTGCGCCACCCGCGGCGCGGGCTGGATGCGCAGGTGCGGGCGGATACCGCCGGTCATCAGCTCGTGCAGGGCGACGGCCAGGTTGTAGGGGAGGAAGACCCGGGACAGCTCCTCGGCGAGTTGCTGCTCGCGCCGCGGATCGGCGAGCGCGCCCGCGGTGAGGGCGTTCTCCAGGCCGCCGGGAGTCGCGGGGTCGGGCAGGGCGGCGGCGAGGACGTCGAGGACCGCACGGACCTGCGCCTCCGGGACGACGCCGATTCCCGGTGCGGCGGCGTGGTTCTCCCAGCGCCACCAGAGGTAGAGGTCGCCGGCGTCGGCCATCCGGATGTAGGCGGTGGGCCTGCTCAACTCCGCACCACCCGGTTGTCCCGCACCGGCCTGCCGTACCGCTGCTCGGCGGCGGCCAGGTGCCCGGCGAGCGCGATCCGCCCGCCCGGCAGCGCGATCCGCGGCGGCGGCGCCACGGCGAGCCCGGCGGCGGCCGCGACCTCGGCGAGCGCGATCCCCAGCTCGACGGCGCCGCCCGCGGTCAGCGCCCCGCCCTGCTGCTCCGGCGGATCGATCCAGGTCAGCGGCAGGGTCGGCGAGGCAGCGGTGCCGGTGCTGCGGTCCAGGTCGATGGTGGTGCCCGCGCAGCGGGTTTCGATCAGCTCGGCGATCAGCTGCCCATTCCCGGAGGCGTAGGCGAGGCGGAAGGCGACCCGCGCGGCCGGGTCCGCGATCTCGGCGTTCCAGCGGGCCCGCTGGGTGCCGTCCGGGAAGGTGAAGCGCACGGCGTCGAGGGCGAGCGCGGCGATCACCGCGAGGTCGGTACCGCGGGCCAGCAGCGCCGGGTCCGGCTGCGCCGCCTCGATCAGTGCGGCGTGCCAGTAGTCGATCTGGGCGCAGCGGGTGGTCATGCCGCGCTCCGCGCAGGCCGAGAACGCCTGGTCCAGCAGGGCTTCCGCCTCGGGGAGGCGGCCGGTGCGGGCGGCGACGGTGGCCAGCCGCACCCTGACCTCCGCGGCGTCGAGTACCGCGCCGGAGCCCTCGAACCGGGCCAGCGCGCCCCGGTACGCCGCCTCCGCGTCGGCGAACCGCTCGGCTCCCTCGGCCAGGAAGCCGCGCAGCTTGGCGCCGACCCCCGCCCGGTGCGCGATCCCGGCCCGCTCGAAGTACTCCTGGCTGCGACGCAGCGGCTCCGCGGCCGCGTCCGGGCGGCCGCACCGGGCGAGCATGATGGCGGTGTTCTGCTCGGCCTCGGCGAGCGCGTTGCCGTCGCCCGCCTCGGTGAAGGCGGCGCGCGCCTGGGCGGCGAAGTCGAGCGCCAGGTCGGTGCGGCCGGTCTCGAAGTGCGCGGCGGCCAGGTTCAGCAGCGGGTGTCCGGCCAGGTCGGGGGCGAATCGGACGGCGGTGTCGAGCGATTCGGTGGCGAGTTCGATGGCGCGGGCCCAGTGGTCGCGGTGGATGGCCACGGCGGTGAGCGAGAGCAGGCAGGCGACCCGGACCCGGCCGAGCTCCGGGTCGGTGCTACCTGCCAGCAGGGTCGCGGCCTCCGCCAGCGAGTCCTGCGCCCCGTCCAGGTCGCCGAGGTGCTGCTGCACCTGGGAGAGGTTGACCAGCGCGTGCGGGCGCGTCCGCACCGCGTCGGCGGGCATGAGCGCGAGCGCTTCGCGGAGCAGCGGCAGCGCCTCGGTGTGCTGTCCGAGTTCGTCGTGCATGCTCGCGGCATTGGTCAGGGCGGCGAGGCGGATGCCCTGGTCCGGGTCGCTACTCGCCGCGCGGAAGATCCGCAGCGCCTCGGCGACCTCGCCCCGGCCGTACGCCGCGGCCCCGGCCGCCAGCAGCGCGCGGCCGTCCGGCGCACCGTCGCCCGGCCCATCGGGAGCGTCGGGCTCGATCGGACCCGTGGCGCCGGGATCAGAAGTCGGAATCATCGGCAGCAGCGGCGCTCTCGGCCCGCAGCAGGGAATCCGTCCCGGACAACCGGGCGCGGGCGAAATCGCGGACCCGGACCCGATCAGCCGCCGAATCCGGCTGCGCCGACCCGACTCCCGGGACGAAGAGCTCCGGCTCGCCGGCATCGGCCGCGGCGAGCGTGGTAACCCACCGATCGGCCGCGGCATCCAGCGGCGCCCGCAGCTCCCCGACCCGAACCCAGGGCCGCAGGTGCGCGGGCACCAGCACCGGAACCGCCCGCGGCGCCGCCACCACCTCGACCCGCAGCACCCCGGCCCCGCCCTGCCGCAACGACTCCCAGGTCAACGCCTGCTCGGAGGCGTCGACCACCCCGGGCGGGCAGCGATGCCAGGCCCACCCGGTGCTCCCCCGCCGCAGCACCATCCCCTCCCGCACCCCGTCGCCTGCGGCCAGCGCGTAGTCCTCGGCCCGCGCCGCCACCGCGACCGCCTCGGCGGCGACCGCGTCGGCGCCGTCCACCAGCGCATCGCAGGCAGCGGTCAGCTCGGCGATCTCCGCGTCCAGCAGCCCGGGGTCGAGCGCGGCGATCCCGTCCAGCGTGGAGGCGGGCCACCAGCGAGCGGCCCAGTGCGCGTACGCGAGCCGCCGCGCCGCCTCGGCCTGCGCGAGGTCGGCGGGCTCGGCATCGAGCGGCCCCTCGACGCGATCGGCGACGGCCACCGCGGCCGCTTCCCCGTAGAGCGCCCAGAGCCAGTCCTGCGCGATCTCGGGATCGTCCAGCACCGCCGCCGGAACCAGGCTGTCCCCGAACAGATCCCAGGTCAGATGCCCACCCGCGACCTCGAGCACCAGCACCCCGACCCCCGGAGCCGGGTCGAGCACGGTAGGCGCCCCGGCAGCCGCGAGTACGGTCAGCCCGCCGGCCCTGCGCACGTCAACGGTCACCATCAGCCCGCCCTCTGCGCCGGAGTCTCCAGCTCAGCACGCGCGCTGAGCACCTGCTTCACCCGCATCCGGTGATCGAGCACGACCGAGCGGGCGACACCGTCGAGCAGATCCCACAGCTCGTCCGGGTCGTACACCGGTGCCGCCCGCACATCCCGCCCGTGCAACCGCACCCAGAGCCTGCGCAGGTACGGCCGCCACGGCCGCGCGAGATCGGCGGCGAGCGCGGCGAGCGGCTCCGCATCGGGCGCCCCCGCGATCGACAACCGCCGCGCCGCCAGCACATACGCCTCCCGCTGCCAGCGCCCGTTCACGATGCGGTGCGCGGCGGTGGTGTCCGGCGCGGTCACCGGCGTGCCGTCCGCGGCGGGCGCGCTCACCCCGGCGGGCGCGAGCCCGAGCGCGAGCGCGATCCCGGCGGCCGCGGTGAGCCGCAGCGACTCGTCCAGCAGCGCCAGCGGCGCACAGCAGCGCGCGACCTCCGCGGCGACCAGCTCCGGCACGGTCGGCAGGTCGGCCCGCTCGCTCCCGCCCTGCAGCACGGTGAAGACCCGCTCGTAGACCGTCCGGTCGAACGGCCGCCCCAGCTGCGCGGTCGCGGCGGAGCTGCCGACCGCGGGCTGCTGCGGCACCGGGCGCGCGGTGAGCCCGAGCTCGGCGGCGGTCCACCCGGTCACCAGCTGCCAGAGCTCGATGCCCGCGTGCGTGCCCGCGTGCGCGTCGAGCAGGTCGTCGAAGGTCTGCAGGCCGTTGTCGACGCCGTCGGTGAGCCGGGCGGCGGCGCAGGCGTCCAGCAGGGTGTGCAGCTCGGCGCCGTGCGCGGGGGTCGGCGCCTCGGTGAGCGGGCGCCGCGCCCACGCCGTCGCCAGCAGCTCGGCGAGCTCGGCGGCGCGCGCCGGGTCGGTGAGGTGCGCGCGCAGCACGGCGACGGTGCGGCCCGCCGGGTTGTCGTGGATCTCGCGCAGCGCGGCCTCGGCGACGGCCCGGTCGCGCAGCGGCTCCGGGGCGCCGCGGGTGGCGGCGAGTTCGAAGCAGCGCTGGAAGTAGAGGTCCTGCGGGTTGCCGTCGGTGATCTTCGCGGCCCGGCGCACCTGCTTGAGCAGCGTGAACCAGGCGGCGGTGGCGCGCAGGTCGTCGGCGGCGGCGTGCAGCCTCGCGGTGAGCAGGGCGATGCCGTCGGCGTCGAGCACCGGGCCCGCGCAGGCGGGGTACTGCACCGGCCGGATCACCAGCGGGTCGAGCACCAGTTTCACCGTGCGGCGCAGCGGCCCGCCCTGCGGACCGCTGAGCGGTGCCAACCCGTCGAACCCGCGCCACACCTCGTCGAGCACAGCGGCCCGGGGTCGTCGCATCGCACCAGGTTAGCGCCTGGTTCCCGACCAAAGCTGGGATCGGTAGGCCGCGCACCCTTCCTACCTTCATACCAACAGCCGAAACCCGAGCCCGGAGGAACGAAATCCCATGAACATCAAGACCGTCGCCCGTGCCGTCGCCGCCGCCTTCGCGGTCGCCGCCTTCGGCTACTACCTGCTGCACGGCCTCACCTACGACGGCCCCACCGAGTACGGCCAGGACATCCTGGCCTGGGTCGGCCCGCAGATGGCGCTGCCGATCATCGCCCTGACCATCACCCCGATCGTCTTCGCCTTCACCGGCGACGGCATCCTCTCCGCGCTCACCGGCACCAACTCGCACGCCTTCCGCGGCGCGCAGATCGGGCTCGGCACGGTCCGCGCCGTCCGGCACACCGGCGTCAGCCTGAACGACCAGCCGCAGCTGCGGATCGAGCTCAGCGTCGAGGGCGCCGACGGCAAGGTCTTCGGATCCGCCGCCAAGCTGGTGGTGCCGCTGCACCAGATGTCAACGCTCCGCCCCGGCGTGGTGCTGCCGGTTCGCTACCTGCCGCACCGCACCGACAAGGTGGAGATCGACCTCTCCGGGGACCAGCGCGCGGCGCAGCACGCCATGAACGAGGCCATGCTGCGCAAGGGTTTCACCACCCGCGGCAAACTCGACATCGCCGAGCGCGGCATCGCCGCCCAGGGCGTGGTGCAGACGCTCTCGGTCCCCGGCGAGATCCGCGACGGCCACACCAAGGTGGTGCTCGGGCTGGTGGTCACCCGCCCGGACGGCAGCACCTTCGCCGCCCGCACCGAGAAGTACGTGCCGCCGACCGCGGTCGGGCACGTGCAGGTCGGCCGCATCCTCCG
Organism: Nocardia sp. NPDC057353; assembly: GCF_042667085.1. Lineage (NCBI taxonomy): Bacteria > Bacillati > Actinomycetota > Actinomycetes > Mycobacteriales > Nocardiaceae > Nocardia > Nocardia sp. NPDC057353. Next base: position 22,444 of record NZ_JBHVAK010000054.1, on the reverse strand, counting down.
AGTGCACTACCTGCCGCAGGACGAGAGCGAGGTGGTCATCGCCGTCCCGGTCGGCGCATGACCGGCACCGCCGCCGCAGCCCGCCCCCCACCGATCCCGGTGTCTCCCCGAGGCGCCGGGATCGTTCGCGTGCGGCGGATGCCCGCCGGTTGCCCGGCAAACTGAGGGTTACCTAATTGGGTGGCTGTTCACCTCGCCGTCGACTGTCCCTGGGGAACGTCGTCTACCGTGCGGCCGACAGCCCGACCCGTAGGAGCCGCAGTGAGCCCGAAACCCCTCACCCTCTTCACCACGCACGACGGCCAGTCCTCCCGGGCCCGCGTGACCTGCGAGTACAAATGCGCCAATGCCTGCTTCCACCCGGTCCCGAACACCTCGGACGGCGCCTACTTCGGCGATATCGTCAGCGCACTGAACCGGCGCGGCCTGCTCAAGGGCGGCGCGGCCGCGGTGCTCGCGGTCGGCGCCGCGAGCGCGCTCGCCGCCTGCGGTGACGGCGGCGGCTCCACCGACACCTCGCAGGCCGCCGCCGCGACCGACGGCACCGGCACCACCTTCAGCGCCGTCGCACCGAACACCAAGGACGCCGTCGTCGTCCCGGAGGGGTACGAGCAGGCCGTCGTGATCCGCTGGGGCGACCCGATCTTCGCCGACGCCCCCGCCTTCGACTTCGACCGGCAGACCGCGGCCGCGCAGGCCAAGCAGTTCGGCTACAACAACGACTTCGCCGCGCTGCTGCCGATCGAGGGGCAGCCCAATGCCTTCCTGCTCGTGGTGAACCACGAGTACACCACCGGCCCGCATATGTTCCGCGGCTACGACGAGAAGAACCCGACCGACGAGCAGATCGCCATCACCAAGGCCGCGCACGGCCTCGCCGTCGTCGAGGTCAGGGGGGAGAACGGCTCCGGCAGGCTGACTCCCGCCTTCGGCCGGTACAACCGCAGGATCACCGCCGACAGCGAGTTCCTGCTCACCGGTCCCGCGGCAGGCAGCGACCTGGTGAAGACCGCCGCCGACCCGGCGGGCACCAAGGTCCTCGGCACCTTCGCCAACTGCGCGGGCGGCACCACCCCGTGGGGCACCGTGCTCTCCGGCGAGGAGAACTTCCACGGCTACTTCGCCAACGCGCAGGCCGTCACCGAGCCCACCGCGGCGGCCAGGCTGAAGCGCTACGGCTTCGCCGATGGCCCGAGCACCAATGTCTGGGAGCGCACCGACAAGCGCTTCGACCTGGCCCAGGAGCCCAACGAGCCGAACCGCTTCGGCTACATCGTCGAGCTCGACCCGTGGGACCCCGCCTCGGTGCCGGTCAAGCACTCCGCCATGGGCAGGCTCAAGCACGAGGGCGCCAGCATCTACGTCACCGCTGACGGCTCCGTCGTCTCCTACACCGGCGACGACGAGCGCTTCGACTACATGTACAAGTTCGTCTCCACCAAGAAGGTGCAGTCCGGCACCGGCGCCGCCGCCATGCGGCACAACATGACCATCCTGGACGAGGGCACGCTCTACGTCGCCAAGCTCACCGGCGACCACGCCGCGCAGATCGACGGCTCCGGCAAGCTCCCCTCCGAGCAGGGCTTCACCGGCACCGGCGAGTGGATCCCGCTGCTGGAGAGCGGCCCCGACGGCAAGGGCACCTCCAAGGTCGACGGCATGTCCGCCGCCGAGGTCGCGGTCTTCACCCGGCTGGCCGCGGACAAGGTCGGCGCCACCAAGATGGACCGCCCGGAGGACTTCGAGGCCAACCCGGTCACCGGCAAGGTCTACGTCGCGCTGACCAACAACGACAACCGGGGCAAGGAGGGCAAGGCCGCCGCCGACGAGGCCAACCCGCGCAACCTGAACAAGAACGGCCAGGTCCTTGAGATCGACGACGACCACACCGGCACCCGCTTCAGCTGGTCGCTGCTGCTCGTCTGCGGCGACCCGAACGCCGCCGACACCTACTACGGCGGTTTCGACAAGACCAAGGTCAGCCCGATCTCCTGCCCGGACAACCTGGCCTTCGACCAGTACGGCAACCTCTGGATCTCCACCGACGGCAATGCGCTGAAGGCCAATGACGGCCTCTTCTCGGTCGTGCTCGACGGCGCGAACCGCGGCGAGACCAAGCAGTTCCTCACCGTGCCGAAGGGCGGCGAGACCTGCGGCCCGGTCATCACCGAGTCCCGCGTCCTGGTCTGCGTCCAGCACCCCGGCGAGGAGGACGACGCCTCCGCCGACAACCCCGTCTCGCACTGGCCCGACGGCGGCACCACCCAGCCGCGCCCCTCCGTCGTCGTCGCCTGGAAGGGCGGTCAGGGCCGGATCGGCGTCTGAGCCCGCGCACCCGGCCCCGGCGCGGGGCCGGGTGTCAGCCCAGCCAGTCCAGCACCGACGCCGCGGTCCAGGACTGCTGCATGCTGCCGAGCGGCTCCCCGGTGAACGGCTCGTAGTACTCCGCGAAGCTGCCGTCCCCGGCCTGCCGCAACCCCTCCGCACGCAGTGTGAGCGAGCGCTCGGCCCAGCCGCGGCGGGCGAAGACCCAGGAGAAGAGCCAGCTCATCACCGGCCAGACCGGGCCGCGCCAGTACTCGCGCGGCTTGAAGTCGCGCGCCACCGGCGAGGTCGACGGCGGCAGCGCGTAGCGCAGGTCGGGGTGGCCGCAGAAGCGCGGCCCCTCGAAGAGCTTGAGCAGCGCGCGCTCGGTGTCGCGCGGCAGCCCGCCGCAGAGCAGCGGCGCGAACATGGCCAGCGTCTCGGTGTCGATCCAGCGGCCGAGCCGGACGTCGAAGTCGCGGGCGGCGCCGCTGCGCGGGTCGGTGGTCGCCAGCACCCCGGCGCGGAAGTGCTCGGCCCAGCCGTGCAGCTCCCTGACGTCGGCGTGCGGCTGCTTGTACTCCTCGCCGATATCGGCGAGCACGTCGCAGGCGAGCGCGAAGATCGCGGTGACGAAGACGTCCTCCACCGCGAAGCTCATGGTCGAGGCGAGCTGGTAGTCGTCGTAGCCGGAGCGCCGCATCTGCTCGACCAGCCACAGGTAGCGGTCGTACTCCCGGTCCGACGGCCGCTGCGACGGGTCGCTCACCACCAGCACGTCCTCCCGGTGGTAGGCGGGGAGGTCGCCGGGGACGACATTGGCGTAGGCCCGGTCCCAGCGCGGCGAGTTGTCCATCCCGGATTCCCAGCCGTGGTAGAGCGTGATCCGGCCGGTGTGCTTGGGGTCGCGGGCACTGGCCAGCCAGCGGTGCCAGCGCACCAGGTCGCCCCAGCGCCGGTTCAGGAACTCGTCCGCGGCGGCCCTGGTGCTGCGGCCGTGCCTGCGCGAGTGGTCCAGGATGCGCTGCAGCGCGATGGCGTGCACCGGCGGCTGGGTGATGCCGGAGGTGTCCGGGCCGTCCGGGGCATTGGCCGCGAGTTTGCGGCACTCCCAGCGGGCCGGCCCCGGGAAGTAGCCGTCCACGCCGTTGGCGAAGACGATGTGCGGGATCATCCCGTTCTTCCACTGCGCGGAGAGCAGGGTGTCGAGTTCGATCACCGCCCGCTCGACGCTCAGCGGGGCGAGCCCGACCGCGACGAAGGCCGCGTCCCAGCTCCACATGTGCGGGTAGAGCCGGGGCGCCGCGCTGGTCATGGTGCCCAGGTCGTTGCCGCGCAGCAGGTAGGCGGCGCGGGCCGCGAGCTGGGTCGGCGTGAAACCGGGGTGCTGCATCTGTTCATTCTGCGGCGATCGGCGCGGTTCCGCCCGTTCAGTGCCGGGTGGTATGGGCCACGCGGGGGTACTTCATGCCGATCGGACGGTTTTCGGACCCGGCCGGGCACCCGAAGTCGGCCGCTACCGTGGGGGACCATGACCGCGAAACCCGTCGCCCTCGTCACCGGAGCCGCCCGCGGGCTCGGCGCCGCCATCGCCCGCGAACTCGCGCCGACGCACCGGCTGCTGCTCGGCGCGCGCAGCCTGCCCGCGCTCACCGACGTGCTCGCGGAGATCCCGGACGCCACCGGCTGGCCGGTCGAGCTCACCGACTACGCCGCCGTCGCCGCCGCGACCGCGCCCATCGAGCGGCTCGACGTCCTGGTGCACAACGCGGGCATCGCCGACATCGACACCGTCGCGGACTCCACCGTCGACCAGTGGCGCCGCACCCTCGAGGCCAACCTGATCGCCGTCGCCGAGCTCACCCGCCTGCTGCTCCCCGCCCTGCGCGCCGCCAACGGCCACGTGCTGCTCATCAACTCCGGCGCCGGGCTGCGCGCACACCCCGGCTGGGCCTCCTACGCCGCCAGCAAATTCGGCCTCCGCGCCTTCGGCGACGCCCTGCGCCAGGAGGAGCCGCGGCTCCGCGTCACCTCCATCCACCCCGGCCGGATCGACACCGACATGCAGCGCGAGATCATCGCGGGCGAGGGCCGCGCGTACGACCCGGCCGAATTCCTCACCCCCGCAACGGTGGCGCGCACCGTGCGCACCGCCATCGAGACCCCGCGCGACGCGCACCCCACCGAGATCGTCATCCGCCCGTACGGCAACTGAGAGGGTTTCATGTCCGTCGACGAAGAACTGGTCACCGTCAGCATCACCGCCGCCGACCCCGACTGGCTCGCAGGCTTCACCCGCCGCCTGCTCGCCGACCGCCTCGTCGCCTGCGGCAACCTGCAGCCCGCCGTCCGCAGCCTCTTCCGCTGGGCGGGCGCCATCGCCGACGAGCCCGAAGCGCTCGTCACCCTGCACACCCGCCGCGCGCACGTGCACGAGATCATCGTCCGCGCCGACGCCGAGCACCCCTACGACACCCCGCAGGTCGTCGCGGTGCCGGTGGCGGTGGTCCACCCCGGCTACCGCGACTGGGTGCTCGCCGAGACCGAGCCCGGCGTGGTGGAGTAGCCGCTACCGGACGATATTGACCAGCTTGCCCGGGACCACGATGAGCTTGCGCGGCGCCGCGCCGTCGAGCAGGGCGGCGATCTTCTCGTCGGCCAGCGCGGCGGCCTCGATGGCGGCACTGTCGGCGTCGGCGGGCACCCGGACCCGGCTGCGCACCTTGCCGTTCACCTGGATCGGGTACTCCACCGACTCCTCGACCAGCAGCGCCGGGTCGGCGACCGGGAACGGGCCGGTGGTCAGCGACTCGGCGTGGCCCAGCCGCTCCCACAGCTCCTCCGCGATGTGCGGGGACATGGGGGCGAGCATGAGCACCACCGGCTCGACCACCGAGCGCGGCGCCCCGTCCGGGTACGCCTTGGTCAGGTGGTTGGTCAGCTCGATGAGCTTGGCGCCCGCGGTGTTGTCGCGCATGGCGGCGTAGTCCTCGTCGACGCCCGCGATGGTGCGGTGCAGCACGCGCAGCGTCTCTGCGGACGGCTCGGCGTCGGTGACCCGGACAGCCCCGGACTCCTCGTCCACCACCAGCCGCCAGACCCGCTGCAGGAAGCGGTGCGCGCCGACGACGTCCTTGGTCGCCCACGGGCGCGAGGTGTCCAGCGGGCCCATGGCCATCTCGTAGAAGCGGAAGGTGTCGGCGCCGTACAGGTCGCACATCTCGTCCGGGGAGATGGCGTTCTTCAGCGACTTGCCGATCTTCCCGTATTCCTGGAAGACCCGCTGCTCCTGCCAGAAGAACTGGCCGTCGCGCTCGACCACCTCGGCCGCGGACACGTACGCGCCGCGCTCGTCGGTGTAGGCGTGCGCCTGGATGTAGCCCTGGTTGAACAGCTTCCGGTACGGCTCGCTGCCGGTGACGTCGCCCAGGTCGAAGAGGACCTTCTGCCAGAACCGCGCGTACAGCAGGTGCAGCACCGCGTGCTCGACACCGCCCACGTACAGGTCGACGCCGCCCGGGTCGGCCGCGCCGCGCGGGCCGAGCCAGTACGCCTCGTTCTCCGGCGCGCAGAACGCCTCGGTATTGGTCGGGTCGGCGTAGCGCAGCTGGTACCAGGAGCTGCCCGCCCAGTTCGGCATGACATTGGTGTCGCGGCGGTACTTGCGCACGCCGTCGCCCAGGTCCAGCTCGACCTCGACCCAGTCGGTGGCCTTGGCCAGCGGCGGCGAGGGCTCGGAGCTCGCGTCGTCCGGGTCGAAGGTGACCGGCGCGAAGTCCTCCAGCTCGGGCAGCCGCACCGGCAGCATGGACTCCGGCAGCGGGTGCGGCGCGCCGTCCTCGTCGTAGACGATCGGGAAGGGCTCGCCCCAGTACCGCTGCCGCGCGAAGAGCCAGTCGCGCAGCTTGTACTGGACGGTCCCGGTCCCCGCGCCGACCGTCTCCAGTCGGGCGATCACGGTGGCCTTGGCCTCCTCGACCTCCATGCCGTCCAGGAAGCCGGAGTTGACCAGCTTCCCTTCGCCGGTGTGCGCCGCGGCGGTGACGTCGCCGCCCGCGATCACCTCGGCGATCGGCAGGTCGAGCGCGGTCGCGAAGTCCCAGTCGCGCTGGTCGTGGCCGGGTACCGCCATGATGGCGCCGGTGCCGTACCCGCTCAGTACGTAGTCGGCGACGAAGATCGGCACCGCCGCGTCGTTCACCGGGTTGATGGCGTAGGTGCCGAGGAAGACGCCGGTCTTCTCCTTGTTCTCCTGCCGCTCCAGATCCGACTTGGCGGCGATCGCGGCGCGGTAGGCGGCGATGGCTTCGCGCGGGTTCGCGGCGCCGCCGTTGGTCCAGCGCTCGTGCGTGTCGGCGGGCCACTGCTCGGCGGTCAGCGCGTCGACCAGCTCGTGCTCCGGGGCCAGCACCACGTAGGTGGCGCCGAACAGGGTGTCCGGGCGGGTGGTGAAGACCTCGATGAACCCGGCCTCGGTGCCGAACTTCACCTGCGCGCCACGGGACCGGCCGATCCAGTTGCGCTGCATGGTCTTCACGTTCTCCGGCCAGTCCAGGCCGTCCAGGTCGTCGACCAGGCGGTCGGAGTAGGCGGTGATCCGCATCATCCACTGCCACAGCCGCTTCCGGAACACCGGGAAGTTGCCGCGCTCGCTGCGCCCGTCGGCGGTGACCTCCTCGTTGGAGAGCACGGTGCCGAGGCCGGGGCACCAGTTCACCATCGAATCGGTCTGGTAGACCAGGCGATACGAGTCGATCACGGCATTGCGCTCGGCCTGGGGCAGCTCGGCCCACGGCCTGCCGTCCGGAGTCGGGCGGGCACCGTCGGCGAACTGTGCGACCAGGTCGGCGATCGGTCGCGCCCGGTTCGCCTCCGGGTCGTACCAGGCGTTGTAGATGCGCAGGAAGATCCACTGCGTCCAGCGGTAGTACTCCGGGTCGGTGGTGGCGAACGACCGCCGCCGGTCGTGGCCGAGGCCCAGCCGGTCCAGCTGGCGCTGCATGATCGCGATATTGGACTCGGTGGTCACCCGCGGATGCGTGCCGGTCTGCACCGCGAACTGCTCGGCGGGCAGGCCGAAGGCGTCGTAGCCGAGCGCGTGCAGCACATTGCGGCCGCGCATGCGGTGGTAGCGGGCGAAGACGTCGGTGGCGATGTAGCCGAGCGGGTGCCCGACGTGCAGCCCGGCGCCGGACGGGTACGGGAACATGTCCTGCACGAACAGCTTGTCGGCCGGGGTCTCGCCCGCGAGCGGGCCGACCGGGTTCGGCGCGTGGAAGGTCCCGCGCTCGGTCCAGGCCTGCTGCCAGCGGCGCTCGATGCGCCCCGCGAGCTCGGCGCTGTACCGATGCTGCGGGCCGTCCTTCTCGGTGCCACCGCTCTCGGTCGCCCGCGTGTCCTCCACCGCTCAGCCTTCCTTCGTGTTCGTTCCGGAGCCCGGTTATCAGGGTAGAACGTGGGCCCGCTCAGCTCGAACGAGATCTCGGCCGGTCTGGCGTTATCGGATCTGCGCTGGTAGCGGGCGTCACACCGGACGATGCCCGCGCGGGTGCGCAGGGCCCGTGCGATAACCTACCCGGGTGTTCGTCGTCGCTCTCCTCCTGTTCGCCGCGGCCGCCGTCGCCGTCGCGACCGGCCTGCTCGGCCTGACCGGACGGCTGCCGCGCAACCGCTTCGTCGGCGTGCACAGCGAGGCCGCGCTCACCGACGAGTCCATCTTCCGCGTCGCCAACCGCATCGCCGCCCCCACCTCCGTCGCCGCGGGCTTCCTGCTCTTCGCCGGCGGTCTGGTCGCGCTCGCCGCGGGCGGTGTCGTCGCGCTCGTCGTCGCCGCCGTGGTCGGGGTCATCGCGGTCTTCACCCTCGGCGCCGGCGCCACTGCCGCCGAGCGGGCCATCGAGCCCCTGGTCCCCGCCCAGACCGGTGGCTGCGGCAGCGCCTGCGGCTCCTGCTCCCTCCGCTCCACCTGCGAGCCCGCCTGAGGGGCTCTGCAGCTACTCCGGGCTCTGCGGCTCGAGCTATCGGCCTCTCGGCCGACCAGGGTGCCTCCCGGATCTCCCGCCTCCGTGAACATCTCCGGTCGTGAACCGGCGGGGGCCGAACCCCGGATATCCGCACCGTGCGGTGTGCGTCCGCCCTAGCCGGTGTCGTCAATCCAGCGGCTCGATGTGCCGGGACAGCGGGGCGCCGGGTGGGTTGCGGTAGAGGACCCAGATGGTGACCGGTCCCGGACCGGAGTTGCGGGCCACGTGCAGGTGGCGGGGGCCGCTGGGCTCGCGGAAGAGGCGGGGGCGGGGGTAGCGGATGGGGGTGAGGCGGGCGTCGGGGTGGTCGAGGGTGCCGCGGGTGACGAGGACGAGCAGGGTGCCGTCGTGGTAGTGCCAGCCGCTGCTCCCGCCGGGGTCGATGACGGTCTGGCGCAGGACGAACTCGCGGCGGCCCAGGGTGAAGCGGAACCATTCGCGGCTGGCGGTGCCGTGCGCGGGCGCAGGGTTGGGGCGCAGCCGGGGGAAATTCGCCATGGGTTCATGGAACCATCTGGCGCGCGACCCGACCGCCCTCGATAATCAGGCGAAACGCGGCGAATCGTGAGGTGGAGATGAGCGTGCTCGACACGGCGGCGGACACCTGGGGGATCTCCGGGCCGGACTTTCTCGCGCTGTACTTCCCGGTCGCGGTGGCCGCGGTGCTCGCGGCGATCTGGCTGCGCCGCGGGGTCGTGCGGCGGGACGACGTGAAGCCGCGGCTGGAGAAGCCGGGGTCCGAACTCAGCGCGCCCGAGCTCGGCCTGCTGATCGACGACAACCGGCCGATCCTGGCGGCGCTCGCGCTGCTGCGGGCCGAGGACCTGATCGGATCGGACGGCACGCCCGCGCGGCCGATCACCGCGGCCGACCGGAGCAAGGTGGATCCCTTCACCGGAGCGGTGTACGACCGGATCGCGGAGGGCACGCCGGTCAAGGTCGCGGTGCTGGGGGGCAGTGGCGCCGGAGCTGAAGCTGCTGCGTGCCGGGCTGGTCGAGCGCGGCTACCTGCCGCAGCCCGCGTTCCGGCGGGAGCTGCGGGACGCGGCCATGCCGATCCTGATCGTCGGGCTGCTCGGGGTGGTGCGGTTCATCGCCGGGATCGCGAACGGGAACGGAGTCGGGTTCCTCTTCATCCTGCTGGTCTTGCTCGGTTTGGCCGCATTCCTGATCACCCGGGTCCCGCGGGTGACCGCGCTCGGCCGGGCCGCGACCACGCACGCCGTGATCGCCAACGGGTACCTGCGGCCGCAGAACGCGCCCTCCTACGAGACCTACGGTCTGCACACCGCCGCGCTCGGTGCGGCGCTGTTCGGCGGCGCGGCGCTGCTCACCTTCGATGCCGGGCTGGCGAGCGCGGCCGAGCCGCCGTCGTCGTCGGGGTGGGACAGCGGTGGTGGCGGCGGCGACAGCGGCAGCAGTGGCAGCAGCTGCGGCGGCGGAGGGTGCGGCGGTGGCGGCGGCTGCGGCGGATAGTGGGCCGGAAGCTCGGCGTGCGCCGGCGCGGGGCAGGGCGATGACGGCCCTGCTTCCGGTGCGGGCGCTCGGGCTCGGGTGGCGACCGGAGATCTGCGGGGTCGTCGCCGGTCTGCCCGGGCTCGGGTTCTGCGAGGTGATCGCGGAGACGGTGGCGCACGGGGTGCCGGACGAACTCGCCGCACTGCGCGATCGTGGCATTCCGGTGGTGCCGCACGGCGTCTCGCTCTCGCTCGGCGGCGCCGATCCGGTCCTGCCGGAGCGGGTGGCGCACCTGGCACAGAGCGCGCGAGAGCTGAACGCGCCGCTGGTCAGCGAGCACGTCGCATTCGTCAGGGCGGGCGGGCTCGAGGCGGGGCACCTGCTCCCGGTGCCGCGCACGCGGGCGGCGCTCGACGCGCTCACGGCGAATATCGCGCGCACCACGGCCGAGCTGCCGGTCCCGCTCGCGGTGGAGAACATCACCAGCCACTTCGACTGGCCGGAGGACGAATTCAACGAGGCCGAGTTCTTGGCCGAACTTGTCGAGCGCACCGGCGTGTACCTGCTGCTCGATATCGCCAATGTGTACGCCAACGCCCGCAACCGGGGCCGCGACCTGCACGCCGAGCTGCGCAGGCTGCCCACCGAGCGGATCGCCTACTGCCACATCGCAGGCGGTCACGAGGTGGACGGGCGCTACCACGACACGCACACCGCAGCGGTGCCGACGGCCGTGCTGGAGCTGGTCGGCGAGTTCGCGGCGGACCGCGACGTCCCGCTCATGCTGGAGCGGGACGGCAACTACCCGCCCGCGGCGGAACTGCGCGCCGAGTTGGACGCCATCGCCGATGCCGCCGGGCGGGAACGGATCACCACAACAACTCGGGAAGCAGTCCGTGATCGACGGGCCGCGACCGCACCCGGCACCGGGGTCCGGCGGTGACGCGAGACGCCGCGACCCCGGCTCCGCCCGACAACGGGTCCGCCGCTGAACCGAGCGCAACCCCCGACCTCGCCACCCGCCAGGCCGAGCTCGTCCGCGCCCTGGTAGCCGACGGCCCGCCACCATCCGGTTTCGATCGGGACGACCTCACCCCGACCGCCACCGCTCTGCTCCGCAAACGCGCAGGCCTGGTAGCCAAGCGCTACCCCCTACTCGCCCAGCAGATCGGCCCCGACTTCCCGGACAGGTTCACCGCATGGGCCCGCGGCCGCCCGCCCACCTCGGTGGAGGACGACGCTGCGGCCTTCGCTAAAGCGCACGGCCTCGCCCGACAACCGAAACGCCGCTGGTTCCGCCGCTGACCATTTCACCCGCGCGGGACAACCTTCACCGCGGAACCCGCATGGCCCGCAACACCGCCCGCCCCGCCTCCGGATCCCCGACCGCGATCCGCGCACTCCCATCGGGATAACACCGCCCCTTGATTCCCCGCCGCCGCAGCGCATTCGAAGCCCCCGGCCCAGGCAGGTAGAGGAAATTGGCGTGACTCTCCGGCACCTCGATCCCCATCGAGTACAGCCCAGCCCGCAACAGATCCCGCTCCTCGGTGATCCGCCGAACCCGAACCCGCAGCTCCTCGGTAGCGGCATACGAAGCGGCGACCGCAGCCCCCGCCGCCGCCCCGAGCCCGAACGGAAGCTGCTGAGTCCGCACCCGCCGCGCCAACTCGATATCACCCACGGCGTACCCGATCCGCAACCCGGCCAGCCCGTACGCCTTCGAAAACGTGCGCAGGACCAGCAGATTCCGATACCGCCCGATCAGGTAACCCAGATCAGGCCGGTCGGCCCGATCCAGGAACTCCATGTACGCCTCGTCGAGCAGCACCGTCACTCGTGACGGAACCCGGGCCAGCAACCCCTCCAACGCGGCAAGCGGCAGCACGGTACCGGTGGGGTTGTGCGGCCGACACACCACCAGCAACCGGGTATGCCGGTCGATCGCCCGACGCAGCGCCCTGACATCCTGCTGCCCGTCGGCCTCGAGCGGCACCGCGACCGCCCGCACCCCGGCCATCTCGGCCATGATCGGGTACCCGTCGAAGGTCGGCGCCGCGAACACCATGCTCCGCCCCGGCGCCACCACCGCCCGCAGCACCTGCATGGCGACCCCGGTGGCCCCCGACCCGACCGCCACCTGATCGGGATGCACCCGCAACTCCCGGGCGATCAGCGCGGGCAACTTCTCCGGCAGGAACTCCGGATACCGGTTGGCCGCGGCCAACTCCCGCTGCACCGCCGCCAGCACCGACGGCAACGGCGGAAACGGATTCTCGCTCAGACTCAGGTCGAAGCGGCGCAACCCACCGGAGGTGCCGTCGCGCGGCGTCGTATCACCGGGGTGGATCCGAACGCTCACCGCGCCGCCCCCCAGCGCACGGCCGCCGCGGCCGCGAAATCCCCCGCGTGCGCGAAGGCGGAGAGCAGCACCGTCGACCCGTTGCGCAACCTGCCCGCCCGGTTCTCCTGGTCGAGCGTCACCGGAATACCCGCGGCGAACAGGTTGCCGCAGCGATCGAAGGTGTCCGGGTGCCGCTCGGCCGGGAGCTCCAGCGCATCGTGCCAGTTCCGCAGGAAGAGCCGGTTCGGCTGGTTGGTGACCAGCGTGTCGACCTCGCTGCTCTTGCTCCCGATCCGGTCGCAGACGGCGAACGCCACCTCCGGCACCAGCCGATTCCCGCGCGCCAGCACCGCCGCCACCTTGGAGTCGGAGAACCGCACGCAGGCCTGCCCGTCCCCCGGCTCCCAGTAGCGCCGCTCGCTGCCGGTGGAGAACGCCATGTCACCGGCGTACTCCGGGTAGGTCCGGCACTCCGTGTCCAGGATCGGCGCGGTGTCGTCCCGGATCAGCAGCCCGACCCCGCAGCCGTCGCCGGGCACCGGCGCCTGCGGCATCCCGCGGATCTCGGATTGCGTGAAGACCGGCCCCGCGCAGTTCTGCGCCGCCGCGATGAGCGCGGTCCGACCGCCGCTCGCCCGCAGCAGATTCGCGGCCAGCGCCATCATGTGGATGAAGGCCGCGCAGCCCCCGTTGTGCACGTCGAGCACGTGCTCCGGGCGCGCGCCCAGCCTGCGCGCCACCTCGGGGCCGGAGCCGAGCACCGGGTTGTCCGGCAGCTGCACGTGGGTGAGCAGCACGTCGACAGTGCTGATCAGGTCGCGCCCGTGTCGCTCGATGAGCGGGGCGGTGGCGCGCTCGATCATGTCCACCGCGGTCTCGCCCGGCGCGATGTGGTGCCGGGCGGCGGGCGCGCGGAACATGACGTTGCGCGCCTGCCGCTCCGACCGCGAATACCGCGTGAAGTACTCCGTGCCGACCGGCTCGCCGGGCAGGTAGGAGGCGACGTCGACCAGGCTGACGGTGCTCATCGCATCCACTCCGGGGTCAGCGGGAGGCCGTTGGCGGCCCGGTATTCGCAGATGGCCTTGAGGTTGTCCAGCTCCAGCTGGTGGCCGGGGCCGAAGAGCGGCCAGAAGTCGCCGACCCAACCCTCGCGGTCCCGCGGGCCCTTCTCCGGGAACGGGTTCTGCTCGTAGAAGGGGTGGTGACAGTTGGTCCAGAGCACGACCGAGCCGGGCCGGTTGAAGACGACCTGCGCGTCGACGACCCGCATGAGGTAGATCATCCACAGGTGTTCGCCCTGGTCCCAGGCGCAGTGGTAGTCGACGGTCATGCTGTCCGGGTGGGCGACGGTGCGGGCGTAGATCTCGGTGTCCTCGGCCAGCTTGTCCCACGCCTGCCAGAGCCCCGGCTCGTCGGTCTCGACGAAGCCGCGCAGGCTGTAGGTCCACTCGGCCAGCGACTGGGTGTGCGCGAGGTACTCGTAGACCTCGCGCGGTGGGGCGTCGATCACGATGTGCACCGGGCAGAAGGTGCCGAACACCTCGTCGTGCGGGTACACCGAGCGCAATCGGTCGAGGATCACGGGTAGCGTCGCGTCCCGGTCCGAGTTCTCGACGCGCAGGACGCCGGGGACGACGGGGACGGGGATATCGCTGAGAGCGGTCACGGGGTACTCCTGGAGGGGTTGGACAGGAAGGGCAGGAACGGGGGAATCTCGTCGGGGTCGCAGGTCACCGCGATGAACGAGGGGCCGGGGGTGTCGAATGCCGCGGATAGCGCGGCGCTCAGGTCGTCGGCTGTGCGCACCGACCGGGCGGGCAGGCCGGGGAACATGGCGGCCATGCCCGCGCCGAGGTCGGCCGGGCGGAAGCGGTTGAAGCTGTAGCGGTCGCCGTAGTAGAGCTGCTCGCGGGTCAGGCACATGCCGTGCGCGCTGTTGTCGAAGACGACCACGGTGAGCGGCAGGTCGAGCTGGATGGCGGTGTGCAGCTCCATGCCGTGCATGTAGAAGGCGCCGTCGCCCGCGATCACCACGGTGCGCCTGCCGCGGGCCAGGCACGCGCCGATCGCGGCGCCGAAGGCGTAGCCCATGCCGCCCATGCCGAGCGCGACCACGAAGCGGCCGCCCTCCGGCACCCGCAGGTGGTGGACGACCGCGGCGCCGGTATTGCCCGCGTCGGCGAAGACGTCGCTGCCCGGCGGGAGCGCGGCGGTGATGGCGTCGACCACGGTGCGGTAGCGGAGACCGGGTCCGGTGGACTCTGGAACCGGGAGCCGGGTCAGGGCGCCTTCGCGCGGAGCGGCCGACTCGCGCGCGAGTATCGCGGTCCCGGCGCGGTGGCCAGGCTTCGGCTCGTTCGCGCAGGAAGCTTGCGTACGGCCCGTGGTCTGCCCGTTCCCGTCCGGGTGGTTCGGCACGCGCACCCCGCTTCCGGACTGCGCTGCGCGAAGAGCCGCGGTACACGATCCCGGCTCCAGCGCGTCCGCGAGGACGGTGAGGGTGTGCCGCAGATCCGAGCTGTGCGCGTGTAGGGCCCGCGGGTGCGGCTCGCTGTGCCCGATCGACAGCACCGACACCCCGGACAGGTCGAGCCCGGTCCGCGCAGGCCCCGGCAGTGTGCTACCGACCAGCAGACACACCCTCGCCGCCGCGAGCGCGGCCCCGAGCTCCGGGTGCCCCATGGTCCCCGCGACCCCGCGGAACCCGGGCGCACCCTGGTCATAGACGTCCTTGGCGTCCGGCGCCACCCCGACCGCGGCGCCGAGCAACCCGACCAGCCGCGCCAGCTCACCCCTGGCATCGTCCATCCCGACCTGCGCCCCGGCCAGCACCAGCACCTCGCCCGCCGCCGCGAGCAACGACCGCACCTCGGCCAGCCGGGCTACGTCGTGCCGGGGCACCGCGGCGGGCGGCACCCACTCCGGCAGCGTGATCAACTCCTGCTGAACATCTTTGGGCAGCAACAGCGCCGCAGGCAGCCCACGCCGCAACGCGAGCGCGGCGGCATCCAGGTGCCCCGGCAACTCGGCCCCACCGCGCACCCGAGCGCAGTACCCGGTGATCGTCCCGAACAGACTCTCCGCGTCGATGGTCCCCGCCAACCCGCTAGTGTCCTGGAACGCGCCGTTCCCCTCACCAGCGCGCGGCGGCTGACCGATCAACGCCAGCACCGGAACCCGCGAGGTGAACGACTCCGCAAGTCCGGGAACAAGATTCATCGCCCCACCACCGGAGGTCGCGGCTACGACACCGATCCCGGCCGAGGCCCGCGCATACCCGTCGGCCATGGTGGCAGCCGAGAACTCGTGTTTGGCGACAACCGCACGCACCGCACCCCCGGACGCGAAAACAGCGTCGTAGACGTCCTCGATATTGGCCCCACCCACCCCGAAGAGCTGCCGCGCACCGAGCGCGGCCACAGCGCGGACCAGATGATCGGCCACTCGATCGGGCACGGATACCACCTCCTTCGGGGGCCGAACGGCAAGCCCACCTACGTCATCGCGGTGGCCCGTGCCGACGTTCACACGGCCCGTCGGGAGAAGACACGGAACCCGCCGGCCGCCGGTTCACCCGGCCGCCGACATTGAGGCTTGCGCTCTACATATACATCTACGTATAGTCGTCTCATGCCCAACAAGACGATCTACGTAGCCGACTCCGACCTCCCCCTCTTCCAACGGGCACAGGAACTCGTCGGCGGCAACCTCTCCGGCGCCGTCACCACGGCCCTCCGCCGGTTCATCGAACTGGAAGAGGGCAGGCTGGAAGGTTTCGAGGAGATCGTGCTCCGGGTCGGGCACAACGGCGCCAGGCAGGTCCGGTTCTCCGGTGTCCTGCTCGGCGAGCTGAACGACATGGACGACCAGCGGGCACTGCACGCCCGGGTATTCCGCAGCCGCAAGGGCAAATTCGTCGCCCACACCCGCATCAGCGAGTGGGACGAGTACCCCACCGAGACCGGCTCGCTGCGGGACTGGAAGAGCTGGCGCCGCATGCTCGGCATCGGCGAACTCGACTGGGGCGATTTCCGCATGGAGATCGTCGACGACTGCCCCGAATTGAAGGGCAAGATCCCGGAAAAGCTCTACGAACGCGTGGCGGATATCGCCGGTCACCCCCAGGTGGAGGACCTCGACATCTAACCCTCGACGCACCCTTCCAGCACCGAATCCCCGCCCCGGGGGCGGTGTAGCTAAAACATGCATACATTCGTACTCGTTGATGAAAGGGAACGCCATGACACCGGCGATCACCGTGCGCAACCTGCGCAAGTCCTACGGCGAGCAGACCGTGCTCGACGGCATCGACCTCACCGTCCCGCAGGGCACGGTCTTCTCCCTGCTCGGCCCGAACGGCGCGGGCAAGACCACGACGGTCCAGATCCTCAGCACCCTCATCGACGCCGAGGACGGCACCGTCCAGGTAGCGGGCCACGACGTCGCGACCGAACGCACCGCGGTGCGCGGCGCCATCGGCGTCACCGGCCAGTTCTCCGCCGTCGACGAACTCCTCACCGGCCGCGAGAACCTCCTGCTCATGGCCGACCTGCACCACCTGCCCCGAGCCGAGGGCAAACGCCTCGCCGACGAACTCCTCGCCCGCTTCGACCTGGTGGAGGCGGGCGCCCGCACCGCAGCCACCTACTCCGGCGGCATGACCCGCCGCCTCGACCTGGCCATGACGCTGGTCGGCGCCCCGCGCATCATCTTCCTGGACGAGCCGACCACCGGCCTCGACCCCCGCAGCCGCCGCTCCATGTGGCAGATCATCCGCTCCCTGGTCGACGACGACGGCGTCACCGTCTTCCTCACCACCCAGTACCTCGAGGAGGCGGACGAACTCGCCGACCGCATCGCCGTCCTCGACAAGGGCCGCATCGTCGCCGAGGGCACCGCCGCCGAGCTCAAGCGCCTGGTCCCCGGCGGCCACATCCGCCTCCGCTTCACCGACGCCGCCGCGCTGGACCGCGCCACCGCCGTCCTCGACACCGCGCAGATCCTCGGGGAGGAGTTCACCCTCGCCGTCCCCAGCGACGGCAGCGTCGCCGCCCTCCGCGCCGTACTCGACCGCCTCGACCTGCACGACCTCGAACCCGCAGGTCTCGCCGTGCACACCCCCAACCTGGACGACGTGTTCCTCTCCCTCACCGGGCACGCCGCCGACTCGAAGGAGACCGTCCGATGACCGCCACCCTCTCCCGCCCGCAGCCCGCGCCGCTCGCTGACACGCTCACCATGCTGCGCCGGAACCTGCTGCACGCCAGGCGGTATCCGAGCATGGTCTTCGGCGTCATCGTGATGCCGGTGATCCTCATGCTGGTCTTCAACTACGTCTTCGGTGGCGCGCTCCAGCTCTCCTCCGGCGGCAAGTACATCGACTACCTGGCGCCGGGCATGCTGCTCATGATCCCGGCGTACATGACGGTGTCGGTCTGCGTCGCGGTCTGCACCGACACGACCAAGGGCATCGTGAACCGCTTCCGCACCATGGCCATCGCGCAACCCGCCGTGCTCGCCGGCCACGTGCTCGGCACGCTCATCCAGTCGGTCCTCGGGCTGACCGGCATGACGCTGGTCGCGCTGCTCATCGGCTGGCGGCCGAACGCCTCGGTGCTGGAGTGGGTGGCCGCGGCCGGCCTGCTCGGCCTGCTGGTCTTCTCCCTGACCTGGGTGGCCGTCGCCTGCGGGCTCCTGGCCGCCAACCCGGAGAGCGCCAGCAACATGCTCTTCCCGGTGGTCCTGCTGCCCTTCCTCGGCAGTGGGCTGGTGGCGACCGAGACCATGCCGGTCGGGATGCGGCAGTTCGCGGAGTACCAGCCCTTCACGCCGATCACCGAGACGGTGCGCGGGCTGCTCATGGGCACCGAGATCGGCAACTCCTGGATCATCGCCCTGGCCTGGTGCCTCGGGATCGGAATCGCCGGATTCCTCTGGTCCAGCTCGATCTTCGCCCGCCGCGGGCGCTGATCTTCGGTTGACGTCTACGTCCAGCCGGCGGAGCCATTCCGCTGGCTGGACGTTTCTCATCTGATCGACTCCACGCGATCGTCAGGATCGATCGAGGAGATCGCACGCTCCATATCGGTCAGCGTGCCCTCGTCCAGAACCTCACCCCGCAGGTTCCGCAGCTCGAATCCCCAGGGCGGGGACTTCCGATTGCGAACCGCCAGCCCCCGCGCCGCGGCCCGCGCTCGCGCGGCCTGCAATCGGGCGTCATGCATGCTCTCGCTCATTGCCCCAGCACACCACCGAGGCCCTATCTGCGGA
Source organism: Nocardia sp. NPDC057353 (assembly GCF_042667085.1). Lineage (NCBI taxonomy): Bacteria > Bacillati > Actinomycetota > Actinomycetes > Mycobacteriales > Nocardiaceae > Nocardia > Nocardia sp. NPDC057353. The sequence continues at coordinate 4,042 of NZ_JBHVAK010000054.1, read as the reverse complement.
ATCCCCAACGGGGAACCCGGTGGAAGGTAGCTTGTTGGCGCAGAACAGAAACCGATCCATCGGGTATGGGAACCCAGTACGGATTCAAGGGGTGGCAGTGGGGGACAGCGGTTCGACATTGGCGGGTCGGCGGCTCGCCGCGCATCTGCGCGACGCGAGGCAGGCCGTGAAGCTGACGATCGCACAAGCAGCGGTCGCGGCCGACATCAGTACATCGGTACTACAGCGCCTCGAAACGGCCGATAGGACCAGGTTGAAGGCGCGCGACCTGGAAGCGCTCTGCCAGATCTATGAGATGCCGGATGAGCAGATCAAAGCAATGATCGGACTGCTGCTGAAGGCGGGCGAGAAGAGCTGGTGGCACGCCTACGGCGACGTGATCCCAGCGAACTTCGACGTCTACATCGGCCTGGAAGCCGACGCATACCGAATCGCGGTCTACCAGCCGTCGATCGTGCCCGGCCTACTGCAAACTCCGGAGTACGCGCTCACGCTGGTCGAGAACGCCTTCCCCGAACGGTCGGACGAGGAGCACAAGCGGCTGCTCGCGTTCCGGATGGAACGGCAGGTACGAATCACCCGACGGCACAAGCCGATCGACCTGCTGGTGATCCTGAACGAGACGGTGCTCCGCTGCAAGGTCGGGGACGATGCCGTGATGGCCGCGCAGCTCCGACACCTCGCGGAGGTCGGGAAGCGACCGAATGTCTCGGTCTGCGTGCTCCCCTTCGCCGCAGGTATCCCAGTGGGCAATCCGATCGGCCACTACGCGATGTTGGAATTCGAAGACCCGACCTCACCACCGGTTATCCACGTGGAGTCGTTCACCGGAAGCATGTACCTCGAGAAGCCGACCGAAGTGTCCCAGTACGTGGAGGTCACGCGGCGATTGCAACGACATACGCTGGGAGAAGACGTGAGCAGGAGCCTGCTTCGGAAGATGGTCAAGGAGTTCGAGCGGTGAGTGCACCCCGATGGTTCAAGTCGAGTTACAGCGGTGATCAGGGCGATTGCGTGGAGGTTGCGTACCAGCCGGGTGGGAAGCTGAGTGTCCGTGACTCCAAGAATCCGGATGTCGCTGTCGTGACGTTCCCGAAGGCATCCTGGGCAGTCTTTGTGGCCGGCATTTCGGCTGGCGAGTTCGAGGCATAGCCCGCCGCCCGGTGAGCTTGCCTACGTTCTGGATCGGCCAACGGTAGATAGCGCCCGAGCCACGCAACTTGCACCATGCGTTTATCAAACGGTCGATTTACCGACGCGCGGCATCCGCTTAGCCTAGGGAGTGTCGATCGGTCGAACGACGGTGCGGGGGCGAGGTTTCGGCTACCTTGTGCGGGTTCACCGTCCGGCGTTTCCGTGCCGGGGTCGTTGTGGGAGATGGGGTGGTCCGGGTGGGTCCGGAGGTCATGGCGGCGGCGATGGCCGCGGCATCGGCGGTATCGGCCGGGCTGGCAGCGGGGGTGAGCGAGACCGCGAAACTCGCCGTGGGCGACGCCTACCGGCAGGTGAAGGAGCTGCTGGGGCGCCGGTACGCGAGCGTGGACGTGGAAGTCGTGGAAGCCCGCCCGCAGGTACCGGCCCGCCAGGTGGTGCTGGCCGGGGAACTCGAAGCCACCGGCGCGAGCGCTGACAGCGAGCTCGCCGCCGCGGTGCAGGTATTGCTGGATGTGATCGCCCAGCACTCCCCGAAGGCCGCCGAGGTAGTGGGGGTGCGGCTGGAGCGGGTGGAGGCCGGCCGGGTCGAGGTCCGCGGTATCCGCGCTGCCGGTGGCAGCGGCGTCATCGCCCGGGATGTGAAGGCCGCGGGGGATTTCTCGGTGACCGATGTGCAGGTGAGCTCGGAGCCGCCGCACCCTCGCTGAGCGCGGCGGCACCCCAGCCCGCGCCCGCCGCGCGCACAACGGTCTCGATCAACAATGCCGCAGTCGGCGGCGATCTCGGGGTCAACACCCGAGTGGTGACTCTGCCGGCGGAGGCTTTCCGGCCGATCGCCGAGGTCGACGCCCCGCCGGGGATCGACAACCTGGAGCCGTGGCCGGACGGCTTCGTCGGCCGCGAAGCCGAACTCGACCGCCTCGATGCCGCGGTCAGCGGTGGCGGGCCGGTGGTGGTGGCCGCGGTGCACGGCCTCGGCGGGGTCGGCAAGTCCAGCCTGGCCGCTCACTGGGCCGGCACCCGCGAGCACGGGTGCGCACCGATCATCTGGATCCGCGCCGACTCCCCCACCGCGGTCGAGCAGGGCCTGGCCGCGTTCGCGACCCGGCTGCAGCCCGCCCTGGCCGAAGCTTTGCCGGTCGAGGAGCTCGCCGAGCGCGGTCTGCAGTGGCTGGCCACTCACACCGGGTGGCTGCTGATCCTCGACAATGTCGAGCACCCCGCCGACATCGCCCCGGTCCGGGCGCGCGCACGCGGCGGGCGGGTGCTGATCACGGGCCGGTTGGCGGTGCCGTGGCAGGCCGGAGCGACCGTGATCTGCCTCGACGTTCTCACTGCGGAGGAGGCCGAGCACCTGCTGACCGGGCTCGCCACCGCGACCGGGCCGCGTGATCTGGACGGGGCGCCCGAGCTGTGCGCCGCGCTGGGGTACCTGCCGCTGGCCATCGAGCAAGCCGGCGCTTACCTGGCCCATCAGCGGCTCACCACCCCGGCCGTCTACCTGCGCCTGCTCACCGAGAACCTCGACCGGGCCGCCGCCGGCGCCGACCCGCATCGAACGATTGCCCGGATCTGGCGGGTGACCCTGGACCGGACCGCTGAGATCGAACCCGCCGCGGTGGAGTTGCTGCGGACCATGGCGTGGTACGCCCCCGACGCCATTCCGCTGTCGCTGTGCCGAGGCGAGGCCGGCGCCAACCCGGCCGGTATCGACGCCGCGCTCGGGGCGTTGGCGGCCTACAGCATGATCACCCTCGACCCGAGCGCGCACACGGTATCGATTCACCGGCTCGTGCAAGCAGTCTCCCGCAGCCCCGACCCCACCGATCCACACCGCAGCGCCGAGGCGATCGAGCACGCCCATACCAGCGCCTGTCTCCACCTGGATGCGAGCCTGCCCGACCACACAGACCCGGGCACCTGGCCGCGCTGGCGGACCCTGCTCCCCCACATCGAAGCCCTCACCAACCACACCCCCTCCGGCGCAACCCACGACACCACCGTCCGCATCGCATCGATCCGCGCCCGCGCCGGACTGTTCCTGTCTGGCCAAGGCCTGCACACCAACGCCCTCGATCACCTCCGCAAGGCCCTCTCCGACCGGGAGCGGGTCCTCGGTACCGACCACCCCGCTACTCTGTCCTCCCGCAACAACCTCGCCTACGCCTACGACTCGGCAGGCCGCCTCGCCGAGGCGATCCCGCTCTACGAGACCACCCTCTCCGACCGAGAGCGGGTTCTTGGCACCGGCCACCCCGACACCCTGACCTCCCGCAACAACCTCGCCTACGCCTACAACGCGGCGGGCCGGACCGCCGAGGCGATCCCGCTCTACGAGACCAACCTCTCCGACCGGGAGCGGGTCCTCGGTACCGGCCACCCCGACACCCTGTGCTCCCGCAACAACCTCGCCACCGCCTACAACGCGGCGGGCCGCCTCGCCGAGGCGATTCCGCTCTACGAGCAGACTCTCACCGAGCAGGAGCGGGTCCTCGGCACCGACCACCCCAGCACCCTGACCTCCCGCAACAACCTCGCCTACGCCTACAGGTCGGCGGGCCGGACCGCCGAGGCGATTCCGCTCTACGAGCAGACTCTCACGGAGCAGGAGCGGGTCCTTGGTACCGACCACCCCAGCACCCTGACCTCCCGCAACAACCTCGCCGCCGCCTATAGGTCGGCGGGGCGGGTCGGCGAGGCGATTCCGCTCTACGAGCAGACTCTCACCGACCGGGAGCGGGTCCTCGGCGCCGACCACCCCAGCACCCTGACCTCCCGCAACAACCTCGCCGCCGCCTACAACGCGGCGGGCCGCCTCGCCGAGGCGATTCCGCTCTACGAGCAGACTCTCACCGAGCAGGAGCGGGTCCTCGGCGCCGACCACCCC
>NZ_JBHVAK010000053.1:0-50861 GCF_042667085.1 Nocardia sp. NPDC057353 | reverse complement strand
GGCCCCGGCTGCCGGAACAGCCGGGGTCGCCGCGGGCCTCAGCCCTTGACCAGTTCGGGCGGGGTCGCCTCGAACTCCCCCTCGACGTCCTCCTCGACCGTGGCCCGGCCGGGCAGCAGGACCGCGGCCACCACCACGATCAGCGCGAGCGCCGCGGAGACCAGGAAGGCGAGGCGGGTGCCGTCGAGGTGCGCGGCGACCGCGTCGGCGCCGTCCTCGATCAGTGCGCTGCTGCGCGCGGACATCACGGTGATCACCAGCGCGGTGCCGAAGGCGGCCGCCACCTGCTGCAGGGTGGCGAGCATGGAGCTGCCGTGCGAGTACAGGTGCTGGGAGAGCGCGCCGAGCCCGAGCGTGAAGACCGGGGTGAAGGTGGCCGCCAGCGCGAGCATGAGCAGGATGTGCCACGCGAGCAGCTGCCAGTACGGCGTGGTCATGGTGATCCGGCTGAAGCCGGCCAGCGACACCGCGATGCCGACCGCGCCCGGGATCACCAGCCAGCGGCCGCCGAAGCGGTCGAAGAGCCTGCCGACGGTCGGGCCGAGCAGCCCCATGGCGAGCCCGCCCGGCATGACCAGCAGGCCGGTGGCGAGCGGGCTGAGCCCGCGCAGGTTCTGCAGGTAGAGCGGGAGCAGGATCATCGAGCCCATCATGGCCAGGAACGCCACCGCCATCAGGACCAGCGCCTTGGTGTAGGTGCCCGCCAGCAGGACCCGGAGGTCGAGCAGCGGGATCCCGGTGCGCTGCAGCCGGACCTGGCGCAGCGCGAACACCGCGATCAGGGCGATGCCGCCGCCGACGATGAGCGCGGGGACTGTGTAGTCGCCGCTCTCGAAGCGGCTCAGCCCGAAGACCAGCCCGCCGAAGCCGAGCGCCGCGAGCACCACGCTGAGCACATCGATCGAACCGGCCTCCGGCTCGCCGACATTGCGCAGCTGCCGCAGCCCGAGCCAGGTCACCAGCCCCGCGATCGGCAGCACCAGCACGAAGAGCCAGCGCCACGACCCGACCTGCAGCACCAGCCCGGAGAGCACCGGCCCCATGGCGGGCGCCACCGAGATGGCCAGCGTGACATTGCCCATCACCCGGCCGCGGTCCTGCTCCGGCACCACGGTCATCAGCGTGGTCATCAGCAGCGGCATCATGACGGCGGTGCCGCCCGCCTGCACGACCCGGCCGATCAGCAGCACCTCGAAGGTCGGCGCGGCCGCGGAGAGCGCGGTGCCCGCCAGGAAGACCGCCATCGCCGTCGCGTAGGCCTGCCTGGTGGTGACGCGCTGCAGGAACCAGCCGGTCGCCGGGATGACCGCGGCCATGGTGAGCATGAACGCGGTGGAGACCCACTGCGCGGCGCGGTCGTCGACGTGCAGATCCGCCATCAGCCGCGGGATCGCGTTGATCATGATCGTCTCGTTCAGGATCACCACGAAGGTGGCGAGCACCAGCACCCGGATGACGAGCGGGGTCCGGCCCTTCGGTATGGGCACTGCGGTTTCGACGGGCATGGGCACCTCCGGGGGCGGAACGTCGGCAAGGTCTGGGCTGACCCGTGGCCGCGGCACCGAACTCCCCGCCGGCGCCACAGCGGTTCAGACGGTATGCACCGGTCGAACTCATCGGGTGCCGGTCAGTATTCCGCCGGGCACCGACAGACCGCATCCGATTTTTCGCCCCGACCGACGCAGAACGCCCCCGGCAGGGAGGGCCGGGGGCGTTCGGAGCGCGGGGGATCAGCCGCGCAGTACCTGGATGAGCCGCTGCCGCAGCCAGCTCAGTGCGGTCACCCCGCCGGGCGCCACGCTGTAGCTGGCGTACGACTGGTGGATGCCGGACTTCAGGAAGTCGTCCACCTGCTGCTTGCGCTCGTCGTAGGCGTTGGAGTTGAGCTGATCGGCGAGCAGGCCCCAGCCGCCCGCGGCGAAGGCGTCGCTGAGCAGCTCGCCCGCCTGGTACTGGTAGCTGCCGATCTTGGACGGATCCGGGTTGGAGAGCTGCACCGCGAACCCGGCCAACCGGCCCGCGAAGTCACCGTCCGGCATGGCGCAGTACAGGTCGCCCTCGATGCAGAAGGTGTACGTCGCCGGGCTGAGCCAGCCGAAGCCGTTCACCCTGGGCCCGACCGCGCCCGCGCCGGAGACCGGCGCGCCGATCAGCGCGTCGGTGGGCGAGCGGCGCGGGTCGGAGACCAACCCGACCAGCGCCACCCGGTTGGCGGGGACGACGGTGATGCCGGTGCCGATCTCGGCCGCGACGTCACCGGCCGCGTCCGCGCCCTGGCTGTAGCCGAGCAGCGCGATCTTGGTGTCGGCACAGGCCAGCGCCATCGCCTGGACGGCGCCGCGGGCACCGTCGACGGCCTCGGCCTTGGAGCGGCCGTAGACCTCGCCCTCCCAGGGGAAGGCGGTCGCGGCGTAGTGGATGTAGTCCACCCGGACGTCGCCGGGCAGCCCCTCCGCCGCCAGGCCGAGGATCCCGCGCCCTGGATCCTCCTTCGACGTCTCCCAGGTGCCAGGGACCGCCACCACGTACAGCTCCGGGCAGCCGCCCGGAGCCGCCGAGGCGACGGGGCTCTGGGCGAGCAGCGCACTCGACACCGCGGTGGCCGCACAGAGGGCGGCCATCGATTTCCACCGTGCAAGCATCATGGTCTCCATGTCGTCTCGAGAAGCATCCCTCGTGTGCCCCGAGTCCCCGACTACCTCGGCGGCACGCTCATGTCACGGTTCATGGTAGGGATCTCGATGCTCAACGGCATCCTGAGTTCCGACAGGTAGACCAGCGCGAACTGGCGAAGGAACTCGTCGAAGAGCCAGTAGGCGTCCGGCGCCAGCGGCACGATCGGCAAGAGCCCTTCACGGACGGCGACGAACGGGCCCCAGGAGACGTCGAGCAGCGTCTCCCAGACCGGCTCGCGCGCGATCTGCAGATCGTCGGCGAGGCGGTCGCCGAGGATGAAGCGGGTGAACGCGCCGAGCACGCCCTTGGACAGGATCGCCAGGTCCAGGTTGTTGCCGAGGTGCAGCAGCCGGTCGGCGAGCTTGATGCCCTCGGGGGTGGCCGCGACGACCGGGTCCAGGGTCTGCGCGGCCTGGGCGTTGGCCTGGTCCCACGAGTTCGGGATGTACTCGTCGCGGATGCCGAGCATGTGCGCGCAGACCTGCCACGAGTGCAGGAACGCGTCCGACTCGTGCACCGGGATCGGCACCCCCCAGGCCGTCAGGTGCCGCATGACGGTGGTCGGCAGGCTGTGCCAGGTGACCATCATGTCCTGCTGGCTGATCGGGATCTGCTCCTGGGCCGAGCTCACCCAGTGCGGCGACTGCGGCAGCAGGTGCCGCACGCCGGAGTGCGCCAGCCTGGTCTTGACGCAGGTCACGATCATCTCGCCGTCGGGGGCGTAGGCGTTGTTCGAGCCGATGTCGTAGCCCAGCTTGGCGGTCTTGGAGATGCGGTCCTTGAGGTCCTGGCCGCCCTTGGAGTAGTAGACCGCCTTGGCCTCCTTCGGGATGACCGTCGACATCATGCCGGAGGCCAGGCCGTAGAGGACGCCGAGGTAGAGCCCGCGCTTCTTGTTGAACTCGATCGCGGTGTTCAGCTTGCCCTGGTCCGCCCAGGCGGGCATCTGCCGGTTGCGCTCGATGAAGTCGTGCAGATCGGCGGGCAGCCCTGCGGGCAGCGGCTGCGAGTTGCGGGTCCAGGTGCGCAGCACCGCGTTGATCGCGGGGACCTCGCCGCGATCGATCAGCGAGGCGACCAGCTGGTCGGACTCCGGGTCCCAGACCGTCATCGGATCGGCGCCGTCACCACTGCCCGCCACCGAGCCGTCCGGCGTCCACGTCCACGGCACCGCGCGGGCCGGGGCCACCGTCGCCAGGGCGCCGACCGCGCCGAGCGCCCCACCGACCTTCAGTGCGTTGCGCCTACTGAATCCATCCATGTCGCTACTCCTCGTCGAGTTCCTGCACGCCCCGACCGCCGGGAATCTCGTGCCTCATGAACCGGAATAGTCAGTAACTTAGCAGGGTTCGGTTGTGGGCGACAGACTTTCCCAGATTTTGGGCAACGGCCACCCCCAGTTCCCCGAGAAATACCGTTGAACAGTCACTTTGGTGACGAACATGTTGCGGTCTACGGAGGGCCAACACTGCCGCGTCAACCCGGGGAGAGCCCCGAATAGGCGGTAACGTCGCAGTTGCACCGAGCGGAAACCGACCGCCCCGCACCGCCGGAGCGGCGCGGCGGGCCGCGATTGACACAATGAAACAGCTTTTGGATACTCGTTACATGCCGGAGCGGTACGACAGCGTGGACGAGTCGATCATGGACGCCGCGCTCGACCGGATCCTCCAGGTGGGGATCCGCCGCGCCAGCCTGGAGGACATCGCGCGCCGCGCGGGCATCAACCGGATCACCATCCACCGCCGCTTCGCGGGCAAGGACAACCTCGTCGAGGCGGTGCTGCAGCGCGAGACCAGGCGGATGCTGGCCGAGGTCACCGCGATCGCCACCACCGCGCAGGGGGTGGAGGCGCAGCTCGAGGAGACGATCCTGTACGTCCTGCTGCAGACCGGGATCCACCGGTTGGTCACCCAGCTGCTGCGGGTCGCGCCGGAGGAGGCGCTCGGCTTCTACACCGTGCAGGGCGAGCGGCTGGTCGCGATCGGCATCGACTACATCGTCGGCATGCTCACGCACGCCCAGGAGGCCGGGCTGGTGGCCCGCTACGATCCGCGGCCGGTCGCGGAACTCGTGGCCCGCCTGGCCCATTCGCTCATGCTGACGCCGGGCGGCGGCAGCGTGGACTTCACCGATCCGGAGCTGGCCCGCGCCTTCGTCCGGCATTCCCTCGTGCCGCTCATGAAGCACGGCATCGCCACCACCACCGAGGAAGTCACCGATGACGACGACCGCGCCCGTTCCCAGCCGACACCCGGAAAGGCCACGTAAGGCCCCCGGTCTCGGCCCGTTCGCCCTGCTGCTCGGCATCGGGAAGCCGAGCGCCGAGCGCTGGCGGCAGCTCGGCGAGTCGCTGCTCGTCGGCGACGAGCCGATGGACCGGCTGGTCGACTGGATGTACGCCGAGGGGATGCGGAGCACCCGCCCGCTCTTCGAGCAGGCGCTGCGCACCGGGATCGACAGCGTGCCGGAGGCGCCGGAGCCGCTGCGCGCCTTCTTCACCGCGGTCGAGGCGACCCCGGACTGGGTCGACCCCGAGCTGCTGCGCCGCGGCGAGCGGGTCTTCCGCTCCGGCGGCACCGACGGGCTCTACTTCGCCCGCGACGTCTCCTTCCTCGGCGGCTACCTGGCCTCCGGCTTCAACAAGACGCTGCTGCGCACCGGCGCGCTGGAGAAGGGGCCCGCCCAGCGCTTCGCCGAGACGCTGCAGTGGGCGATGGACGTCGCCACCGAGAACGGGATGGCGAAGTTCGGCCGGGGGTACCGCTCCACGCTGCACGTGCGGCTCATCCACGGGCTGGTGCGCAGGCACGTGGCCGGCATGCCGGACTGGCGCGGCGACGAGTGGGGGCTGCCGATCAACCAGACCGACATGGCGGCCACCCTGGTCGGCGCGCTGCTGGCGCCGTTCGTTGGGGGCATGGCGCTCGGCATCATCCCCAGCCGGGCCGACACCGCCGCGGCGGCGCACCTGACCCGCTACGTCGGCTGGCTGATCGGCGTCAGGGACGAGTGGCTGCCGACCGACTTCCGGGACGGCGTCGGCATCCTCTACCACTGCCTCAGCGCCATCACGAACCCGGACGACACCAGCAGGCAGCTCGCGCTCCCCATGGCCGACGACCCGCTGGACTGGCACTACCCCAACCTGCCCGAGCTGCGCGGAAAGATCGCCCGCTCCCAGCACCTCTCGATCACCAGCGCGTTCCTCGGCCCGAAGGCCATGCGGACGCTCGGCCTGCCCGCGCACCTGCCGTGGTACCCGGCGCTGCGCATCCCGGTGAACCTGGCGCGCAGCGCGCTGGTGCGGGTGGTGCCCGGTGGCGTCGACCGCGCCGCGGTCAAGGGCAGGAGCGAGCAGGAAGAGTTCCTGCGGCTGCTGATCGGCGAGACCGAGGCGACCATCGGCGAATCCGCGCCGCCGCACGCGCGGATCGCCTGACGGCCGATATCACCCGGCGTGGCTGCCGGGTGCGGCGCTGCCGCTGTAGTGCCCGAGATCGGAGACCAAGCGGGAGATCTCGGGCATGGCGGCGTAGCGCCGCTGGTGCAGGGCGGCGATCTTCGCGCCGAGTTCGGGGTCGGGGTCGTCGGTGATGTCGAAGGACATGAAGGAATCGACCAGCGGGAGCCCGACCCGGTCGGTGTTCAGGTGCGCCGGGTGCACCAGGTACTCCCAGTAGCCGTCGAGATCGTCGATGGCGAAGACGGCGCCCCACTCGTACTCGCCGCCGTAGTCGGGGCCGACGGTGAAGTGCCGCACCGCCGGGATCACCCGGCCCTGGTTGCGCAGGCTCGCCAGCGCGACCTCGCGCTGGGCGGTGCTGACGCCGGGCTTCAGGGTGAAGCGGTTGCCGTGGTAGATCATGACTTTCGACCTTTCTGCAGGAGGAATCCCGCGCCGAGCAGCGCGAGTCCGGTGGTCGTGAAGGCGCCCTCGATGCCGATGCGGGCGACGAGCGGTGCGAGCACGACCGGGGAGAGGAACTGTCCGAGGAAAATGGCGGTGACCAGGCCACTCAGCACCCGGCCGCGCCGGTGCGGCGGGGCCAGCTCACCCAGCCGGGTATTGAGGTCGGGCACCACCGCCCCGACGCCGAGGCCGCCGATCAGCAGCCCGGCGAGTACCTGAGCCGGGTGCGCGGCGGTTCCCGCGACCAGCCAGCCGAGGCCGAGCAGCGCGAGGCTCGCCGCGGTGACCGCGGTCGGGGTGAGCCGGGCGCGCAGCCGCGGGAAGAGGAGCGCGCCCGCGATGCTCGTCAGCGTGCTGCCCGCGACGATGACGCCGACGGCGGCGGGTCCGGCGCCCTGCTCGGTGAGCAGGAAGGGCAGCTGGGTCGGGGCCATGAAGAAGGCGAGCGTGGCGGTCAGCGCCAGCAGGTAGATGCCGAGAATTCCCGCCGTGTTGCCCTGTCCGCGCACCGGATCGGGTGTGTTCGGTGCGGCGGGCGGGCCGTCGCGCAGCAGCAGCGCCGCCGCGACGGCGATCGGCGCGGCCGCGGCGTGCAGCCAGAACGGGAGCCGCCAGTCGATTCCGGCCAGCACGCCCGCCAGCGGCAGGAAGACGACGCCGCCGAGGGAGGCGGCCGCCTGCTGCCGCCCGAGCCAGAGCGCCCGGCGCGGCCCCTCGTACCAGTCGGTGAGGGTGGCGGCGACCGCCGTCATCACCGCACCGACCGCGATGCCGAGCAGGATCCGGCTGCCGAGCAGCGCGGGCAGGCCGGTCAGGAACCAGCCCGCGGTGCCGCTCACCGCGTACAGCAGCAGGCCGCCGGTGAGCAGCGACGCCCGGCCGACCCGGTCGGCGAGCGCACCGGCGAGCGGCGCGCTCACCGCGATGGCGAGCGAGGTGATCCCGACCGCGAGCCGGACCAGCAGCTCCGCTCCCGGCGTCCCGGCGTAGGCCGTCGCCATGGCGGGCAGCGCCGGGGCGATGACGGCCGCGGCCATGAGGGTCAGGGCGGCCGCCGCCAGCACGGTCGCCAGGGCGGGCAGCCCCGGAGCGGCGCGCGCGGTGGCGATCGGCGCGTTCACGGCTCCAGCACCACCTTGCCCACCACCGTGCGGGATTCGGCGAGGCGCAGCGCCGCGGCGGCGTCGGTGAGCGGCAGCCGCGCGGCGACCTGCCCGCGGACGTCACCGGCCACGGCGAGCGCGAAGACCCGGCCGAGGTCGTCGGCGAGCCCGGCCCGGAAGGCGGCGGCGTTCCTCCGGCCCGCCCAGAGGTTGAAGAAGTGCGCGCGCCGCTTGTTCGGCAGCGCGTTCCAGAGCGCCAGCCGGGCCAGCAGTTTCAGCACGGGAAGCCGGGAATCGCCCTCGACGTCCTTCGTCGATGCGGTGCCGTAGGCGACGAGGGCGCCGCCGGGGGCGAGCAGCCGGAAGGAGTCGACGATGCCGGGGCCGCGACGTGGTCGAAGACCGCGGCGACGCCGTTCGGGGCCAGCTCGCGCACCCGGGCGGGCACGTCGCCGGTGTAGTCCACCCACTCGGCGCCGAGCGCGCGCACCGCGTCGGCATTGCGGGCCGACGCGGTGCCGATCACCGCGATCCCGGCGGCGCGGGCCAGTTGGACCAGCACCGAGCCGACGCCGCCGTTGGCGCCGTGCACCAGGATGGTCGCGCCCGCGGTGGTGCGGGCCGTGCGGTGCAGCATCTGCCAGGCGGTGATGCCGTTGACCACCAGCGTCTCGGCCTCGGCCGGGTCGAGATTGTCCGGCACCGGAATCAGGTCGGCGGCGTCGAGCAGGACGTGGCTGCGCCAGCCGCCGACCTTGGTCAGCGCCGCCACCCGGCGCCCGGTGAGCGCGGGGTCGACCCCTGCGCCGCCCGCGACCACCTCGCCGACCAGGTCGTAACCGGGGACGAACGGGAACGGCGGCTGGTCGAAGTACTTGCCGCGCCGCATCTGCTGCTCGGCGAAAGAGACGCCGGTGGCGAGCACCCGGACCATGGCTTGCCCCGGGCCGGGCGGCGGCAGTTCGCGCCGCTCGACGCGGAGCCCCTCGGGCTCGACCTTGCCGGGCAGCACGATCTCGATGGTGTTCACGATGATTCCTCCTGGTGTGTGATTGGTCAGTCACCTTGAGCGAAAGCGGCGCCATTGCCGTGACGGTCAGGGATCAGTCGCGGTTCGGGTGCCGGATTCCCTCGGTGAGCAGCGCGGCCCACTCCCCCGCGCCCGCGTCGATGTCGAGCGTGGTGATGAGGTGGCAGAGCTGGCCGTAGGCGATGAAGCGCTGGACCTGCTCGGCGCTCCCGCCGGAGCGTTCGGCCGCGTACGCGGTGACCAGCTCCAGCCCCCGGCGCATGGCCGCCGCGATCTCCGGGATGTCCGCCGCGGACTGGGCGTGCACCTGCACCATGAGCAGCCGGTTGTCCGCGATGAGCTCGGCGTAGGCGCCGCCCATCCGGTGCAGCACCGCCTCCGGGGTCTGCTCCCCCGGCGCCGCCGCGCCCACCGCCAGCGCCTCCCGGACCAGCTCGAAGGTGCGGTCCAGCGCGGCGACGAAGAGCGCGACCTTGCCGGGGAACAGCTTGAAGACGTACGCGGGCGAGATCTCCGCCCGCGCGGCGACGCTGGTGATCGGCGTGCCGTGGTAGCCGGTGCGGGCGAACCCGTCGATCGCGGCCTCCACCGCGGCCTCGCGACGGAGTTCCGCGGTGGAGAGGGTGGCCCGTCTGCTCATATGAGTGACCGTACACTCACTTGTCGCGGGGTGTCCACCCGAACAGCCCCGGCGGCGCGTGCCGGATGATGGGCGCATGGCGAATATCGAGCTCGGGACCGTGCCCACCTGGTTCGACGTGCGCGGCGACGGTGACCCCGTGGTCCTGCTGCACGGCGGCTTCGTCGACTCGCGCACCTTCGCCGCCGCGCTGCCGCTGCTGATCAGCCGGTTCCAGGTGTACCGGATGGACCGGCGCGGGCACGGGCACACCCCGGACGTGCCGGGGCCGCTGAGCTACGCCGCGCTGGCGGCGGACCTGGTCGCGTTCCTGGAGCGGGTGGTCGGCGGCCCGGCGCACCTGGTGGGGCACAGCGACGGGGCGAACCTGGCGCTGCGGGTCGCGCTGGAGCGCCCCGACCTGGTCCGCAGGCTGGTGCTGATCAGCGGTAACCACCACGTGGACGGCGTCCTGCCCGGCGTGCTGGACGGCTTCGAGGACGAGGCGGCCATGGCGTACCTGGCCGCGAAGCACGGCGAGGTCTCGCCGGACGGCGAGGAGCACTTCCCGGAGCTGGCCCGCAAGGTGATCGAGCTGGGCCGCAACGAGCCGAGCTACACCGACGGCGACCTGGCGGGTGTGGCCGCCCGCACGCTGGTGATGGCGGGCGACGACGACATGATCACGCTGGAGCACACGATCGCGCAGTACCGCGCGATCCCCGATGCCGAGCTGGCGATCGTGCCCGGCACCTCGCACCTGCTGGTGGTGGAGAAGCCGGAGCTGGTGTACCGGCTGGTGGGCGAGTTCCTCGGCACCGACCCGGTGCCGACCAGGCAGCCGGCCCGGCGCGCCGGGCGGTAGGGGCCCCGGGCGGAGGCCGGGTCGCGGGGCGCCCGCCCGGGGCCGGTTACGACGCCAGGGCCCGCACCAGCAGGAGCGGACAGGGTTGCCCGGGCGTCACCCCTCGGGGTTGCTCCGATCCCCCTGCTCAAACGTGTTGACCGGCAATCGGTTCGGTGGAGGCGCGCTCGACCAGGGTGGGGCGGAAGCAGACGTGTTCGGGCTCACCGTCGCTCTCCGCGCCGGCGACCAGCAGGTCGACGGCGGAGGAGCCGATCTCGGCGCGCGGCTGCCGGATGGAGGTGAGCGGCACGATGGCGGACTGCGCGAAGTCGATGTCGTCGTAGCCCATCAGCGCGATGTCGGCGGGGACCGCGACCCCGCGCAGGGTGAGCGCCTGCAGCACCCCGATGGCGAGCAGGTCGTTGACGCAGAAGACGGCGTCCGGGCGCTCGGCGGCGGGCTGGTCGGCGATGAGCTCCCCGACCTGCCTGCCCGCGAGCACCGTCGGCGCGGCGGTGTCCCAGATTGCGACGGTGACGCCGTGCTCGGCGGCGGCGCGCCGGGCGCCGGTGCGGCGGTCGGCGACCTGGGCGAGGGTGGCGGGCCCGCCGACGACGGCGATCCGGCGCCGCCCGGTCGCGCAGAGGTGCCTGACCGCCAGGTCGCCGCCCGCGATGTCGTCGACGGCGACCGAGGAGAACGGGGTGCCGTGGCCGTCCCGGTCGACCAGCACCACCGGGACGCCGCGGCTGCGCAGCGCGACGATCCGCTCGTCCCCGGCCCCGGACGGCGAGATCATGAGCCCGAAAACCCGCTGCTCGTCGAAGGTGTCGAGGTACTGCCGCTCGCGCTCTGGGTCGTCGTCGCTGGAGCCGAGCAGCACGACGAGGTCGTGCGCGGCGGCCCGCTCCTGGGCGGCGCGGGCGATGTCGGAGAAGAACGGGTTGCCGATGTCGAGCACCACCAGCCCGACGCAGCGCGAGCGCCCGGCCTTGAGCTGCCTGGCGGCGTCGTTGCGGACGAAGCCGAGCCGGTCGATGGCCTGCTGCACCCGCTGCACGGTGGCGGGCGCGACCTTCTCGGGGGCATTGAGCACATTGGAGACGGTGCCGACGGAGACCGACGCCGCGGCCGCCACCTCCCGCATGCTCACCACCGGGGCTCGCCCCTCCTCCGTGCCGGTTCGGGCACCGCGCCCGAACTGCTCACCCCCGATCTTGATCGGCGACCGGGCGCGGGGCAAGTCTGGTGAACTGCGTGACGTGCCGCGGCTCCAGCTCCTCCAGGCTGCTGACCCCGAGCAGCCGCATGGTGCGCTCCACCTGCCCGGCCAGGATCTGCACCGCGCGCGCCACCCCGGCCTCGCCGCCCGCCATGAGGCCGTACAGGTAGGCGCGGCCGATCAGGGTGAAGCGGGCGCCGAGCGCGATCGAGGCCACGATGTCGGCGCCGGACATGATGCCGGTGTCCAGCACGATCTCGGTGTCGCGGCCGAGTTCGCGCGCGACCTCGGGCAGCAGGTGGAACGGGATCGGCGCCCGGTCCAGCTGCCGCCCACCGTGGTTGGAGAGAACCAGGCCGTCCACCCCGACGTCGACGACGGCGCGGGCGTCGGCGAGCGTCTGGATGCCCTTCACCACGACCTTGCCCGGCCACTGGTCCCGGATCCAGGCCAGGTCCTCGAAGGTCACGGTCGGGTCGAACATGGAGTCGAGCAGCTCGGCGACGGTCCCGGACCAGCGGTCCAGCGAGGCGAAGGCGAGCGGCTCGGTGGTGAGGAAGTCGATCCACCAGCGCGGGCGGGGCAGCGCGTCGAACACGGTGGCGGGGGTGAGCGCGGGCGGGATGGACATGCCGTTGCGGGTGTCGCGCAGCCGGGCGCCCGCCACCGGGACGTCGACGGTCACCAGCAGGGTGTCGTACCCGGCGGCGGCGGCGCGCTCGACCAGGGCCATGGAGCGCTCCCGGTCCTTCCACATGTAGAGCTGGAACCAGTTGCGGCCGTGCGGGTTCGCGGCGGCGACGTCCTCGATGGCGGCGGTGCCCATGGTGGAGAGCGCGAACGGGATGCCGGAGCGGCCCGCGACCCTGGCCCCGGCGTACTCGCCCTCGGTCTGCATCATGCGGGTGAAGCCGGTGGGCGCGATGCCGAAGGGCAGCGCGACCGGCGCGCCGAGCACGTCCCAGCCGGTGGTGACCTTCTCGACGTCGCGCAGGATGGCCGGGTGGAACTCGATGTCTTGAAAGGCTCTGCGCGCCCTGTCGATTGATATCTCGGCCTCGGCGGCGCCGTCGGTGTAGTCGAAGGCGGCGCGCGGGGTGCGGCGCTTGGCGATCCGGCGCAGGTCCTCGATGGTGAGCGCGGCGTCGAGCCTGCGCTGCGCGCCCAGCTTCGGCCTCTTGAACTGCATGAGCGGCGCGAGGTCGCGCGGCTTCGGGAGCTGTCGTTTCATCAGCCTGCCTTCCTGACGGGTTCGGTGCGGGGCGCGTACCGGCGCGGCGGGAACGCGGTGGCCACCTCGGCCCGCAGCGCGTCCACATCGCCGTGCAGCAGCCCGTGCGTGCGGGCCTGCACCAGTATGTTGCCGAGCGAGGTCGCCTCGACCGGCCCGGCGAGCACCGGCACCCCCGCGTGGTCGGCGAGCAGGGTGCAGAGCAGCGTGTTGCGCGCTCCCCCGCCGACCAGATGGATGGTGCGCACCGGGGTGCCGGTGAGCTCGGCGGCGGTGCGGACGCCGGTGGCGAGCGCGACGGCGAGGCTCTCCACGATGGCGCGCACCACGGCGACCGGGTCGGCGGGGACCGGGAGGTCGCGGGCGGCGTACCACTCGGCGATCCGGCCCGGCATGTCGCCGGGGGTGAGGAAGACCGGGTCGTCGACGTCGAAGGTGGCGGCGGGCGCGGGGGCATCGGCGGCCGCGGCGAGCAGCCGGGAGAGGTCGGCGCCGGTGCCGGTGCGCTGCCAGTGCCGCACCGACTCGCTGAGCAGCCACAGCCCCATGACATTGCGCAGGTACCGGGTGCGGCCGTCCAGCCCGCCCTCGTTGGTGAAGTTGGCGGCCCGGCCCGCCGCGCTCACCAGCGGCGCGGTCAGCTCGACGCCGACCAGCCCCCAGGTGCCGCAGGAGATGTAGGCGGCGGAGTCCGGCGCCATCGGCACCGCGGCGACCGCGGAGGCGGTGTCGTGCGAGGCCACGGTGCTCAGGGTGAAGCCGGGGTCGAGCCCGAAGCCCGCCGCCACCGTCGGCAGCACCGGGCCGAGCGACGTGCCGGGGTCGACCACGTCCGGGAAGAGCGCGGGCAGCCCGAGCCGGGTGTGCAGAGCGGTGTCCCAGGTGCCGTCCAGCCCGAGCAGCCCGGTGGTGGAGGCATTGGTCCGTTCGGTGACCCGGGCACCGGTGAGCCAGTACCCCAGCAGGTCCGGGACGAGCAGCGCCGCGTCGGCGGAGTCCAGCGTGCCCGTGAGCTTCTCGGCGGCGAGCTGGTACACCGTGGTGAAGGGCAGGAACTGCAGGCCGTTGCGGCGGTAGAGCTCCGCCTGGTCCACCACCGCGTGCACGGCCTCGACGCCGGCGGCGGCGCGGGTGTCGCGGTAGTGGTAGGGCAGGTTCATCAGCGCCCCGCGGTGCAGCAGGCCGTAATCCACCGCCCAGGAGTCGATTCCGGCGCCGAGCAGCCCCGGCTCCAGCCGCGCCGCCTCGGCCAGCCCGCGCCCGACCTCCCGGTACAGCCCGGGCAGGTCCCAGTGCAGCGCCGAGCGGTCGCCGTGCCAGAGCGGCAGCGGGTCGTTGCCGAAGCGGGCGACCTGGCGCATGTCGATCCGGCCCGGCCCGACCCTGGCGAGCATGACCCGCCCGCTGGTGGCGCCGAGGTCGACGGCGGCGACCGCGCCGGTCATCGCAGGAACGCCGCGGCGACCCCGGCGTCGACCGGCACGTGCAGCCCGGTGGTGTGCGAGAAGTCGGCGCTGCACAGCGCGAACGCGGCATTGGCGATGTGCTCCGGCAGCACCTCCCGCTTGAGCAGCGTGCGCTGCGCGTAGAAGGCGCCGAGCTCGGACTCCTCCACCCCGTAGACCGCGGCGCGCTGCGCGCCCCAGCCGCCCGCGAAGATCCCGGAGCCGCGCACCACCCCGTCCGGGTTGATGCCGTTCACCTTGACCCCGTGCTCACCCAGCTCGGCCGCGAGCAGCCGGACCTGGTGCGCCTGGTCGGCCTTGGCCGCGGAGTAGGCGATGTTGTTCGGCCCGGCGAAGACCGAGTTCTTGGACGAGATGTAGAGGATGTCGCCGCCCAGCCGCTGGTCGATGAGCGCCCGCGCGGCCGCCTTGGAGACCAGGAACGAGCCCTTCGCCATGACGTCGTGCTGCAGGTCCCAGTCGGCGGCGCTGGTCTCCAGCAGCGACTTGGAGAGCGAGAGCCCGGCATTGTTGACGACCAGGTCCAGGCCGCCAAAAGCGAGCACCGCGGCGTCCACCGCGGCCTGAACCTGCCCCTCATCGGTGACGTCGGCGCCGAAGCCGATCGCCACGTCGGCCGAGCCCAGCTCGGCCGCGACCTCGGCGGCCTTCGCCGCGTCCCGATCCGCGACCACCACGCAGGCGCCCTCGGCGGCCAGCCGCCGCGCGATCGCCTTCCCGATGCCGGAGGCGGCGCCGGTGACCAGCGCGATCCGCCCGGCCAGCGGCTTGGGCTTCGGCCGGCGCGCCAGCTTGGCCTCCTCCAGCGCCCAGTACTCGATGCGGAACTTCTCCGCCTCGTCGATCGGCTGGTACCGGGAGACCGACTCGGCGCCGCGCATGACATTGATCGCGTTCAGGTAGAACTCGCCCGCCACCCGCGCGGTCTGCTTGTCCGCGCCGTAGCTGAACATGCCGACGCCGGGGATGAGCACGATGGCCGGGTCGGCGCCGCGCAGCGCGGGCGAGTCCGGGGTGGCGTGCCGCTCGTAGTAGGCGCGGTACTCGGCCCGGTACGCCTCGTGCAGCTCGGTGAGGCGCTGCTTCGCTTGGTCCAGCGGGGCGTCGGCGGGCAGGTCGAGCACCAGCGGGGCGACCTTGGTGCGCAGGAAGTGGTCCGGGCAGCTGGTGCCGAGCGCGGCCAGCCGCGGGTGCTCGGCGCGGGCCAGGAAGTCCAGCACCGGCTCGGTGTCGGTGAAGTGCCCGACCTGGCGGCGGTCGGTGGAGGCGAGCCCGCGCAGGAAGGGCGCCAGCGCGGCGGCCCTGGCCCGGCGCTCGGCCTCGGGCAGCGCCGCGTAGCCGGGCAGGACGGCGCCGAAGGGCTCGGCTTTGCCGTTGGCCGCCAGGAACTCCTCGATGGTCCGGATGATCTCCAGCGAGTTGGCCTCGGCCTCGTCCGAGGTCTCGCCCCACGCGGTGATGCCGTGGCCGCCGAGGATGGTGCCGATGGCCTGCGGGTTCGCCCGGCGGATCGCGGCGATGTCGAGCCCGAGCTGGAAGCCGGGGCGCCGCCACGGCACCCAGACCACCCGGTCGCCGAAGATCTTCTCGGTCAGCTCGGGGCCGTCCACCGCGGTGGCCAGCGCGATGCCGGAGTCCGGGTGCAGGTGGTCCACGTGCGCCGCCTCCACCAGCCCGTGCATGGCGGTGTCGATGGAGGGGGCGGCGCCGCCCCTGCCGTGCAGGGTGTAGTCGAAGGCGGCGACCATCTCGTCCTCGCGCTCCACCCCCGGGTAGACGCCGGTGAGCGCGCGCAGCCGGTCCAGCCGGAGCACCGCCAGCCCCGGCTCGGTGAGCGTGCCGAGGTCGCCGCCGGAGCCCTTGACCCACAGGAGCTCGACCGGCTCGCCGGTGACCGGGTCGGTGTCGGTGCCCTTGGCGGAGGTGTTGCCGCCCGCGTAGTTGGTGTTCTTCGGGTCGGCGCCGAGCCGGTTGGACCTGGCGATGAGTTCCGCGACCGTGGGGTGGGTCATGGCAGGTGTTTCCTCGTTTCCGATATCGGTGTGGTCAGGCGCCCCAGGAGGCGGCGGCTCCGGTGCGCTCGGCGGCGAGCCGCTGCTGCTGCCCGGAGCGGGCGTAGGCGGTCATCGGGTCCTCGGGCAGGCCGCGCTCGGCCCGCCAGGCCGCCAGCCGCGGCCGGACGTCGGTGTAGAAGGCGTCCATCAAGACGGCGTTGGCGCCGAGCACGTCACCGGCCTCCTGCGCGGCGGCGAGCGCGTCGAGGTCGACCAGCGCCGCGCGCGCCGTCATCTCCTGCACGTTGAGCACCGAGCGGAGCTGGCCGGGGATCTTGTCCTCGATGTTGTGGCACTGGTCGAGCATCAGCGCCACCGGGGAGCCCGGCTCCAGCGCGCCGCCGCGCAGCACCTCGAAGAGGATGCGGAAGAGCTGGAACGGGTCGGCCGCGCCGACGATCAGGTCGTCGTCGGCGTAGAAGCGGGAGTTGAAGTCGAACGAGCCGAGCTTCCCGAGCCGCAGCAGCTGCGCCACGATGAACTCGATATTGGTGCCCGGCGCGTGGTGGCCGGTGTCCAGGCACACCACCGCCCGCTCCCCCAGCGCGCTGACCTGGGCATACGCGGTGCCCCAGTCCGGCACGTCGGTCATGTACATGGCGGGCTCGAAGAACTTGTACTCCAGCACCATCCGCTTCGCCGCGCCGACGTGCTGGTAGATGGTGGCCAGCGACTCGGCGAGCCGGTCCTGCCTGGCCCTGATGTCGCCCTGGCCGGGGTAGTTGGTCCCGTCGGCGAGCCAGATCTTGAGGTCGCGGGAGCCGGTGCGCTCCATGATCTCCAGGCAGTCGAGGTGGTGGTCGATCGCCTTCTGCCGGATCCGCTTGTCGGTGTGGGTCAGGCTGCCGAGCTTGTAGTCGTCGTCCTGGAAGGTGTTGGAGTTCACGGTGCCGAGCCGCACCCCGAGATCGTTCGCGTACCGGCCGAGCGCGGCGTAGTCGTCGACGGCGTCCCACGGGATGTGCAGCGCGACGGCGGGCGCCAGGCCGGTGAGCCGGTGCACGGTGGCGGCGTCCGCGATCTTCTCCCGCACGGTGCGCGCGGTGCCCGGTGTGCCGAACACCTTGAAGCGGGTGCCGGAGTTGCCGAACGCCCAGGAGGGCAGCTCGATCGCGAGGTTCTGCAGTGCGGTGTCGACGGACACGGTGCTTCCTTTCTCGGGGTGCGGCACGGGTCAGGCCACCGGGGTGCGCGGCTCGGCCGCGGCGACCGGGGCGCCGTAGCGCTCGGTCTCGATCTCGCGCAGCGTCTTGCCCTGGGTCTTCGGCGCGAAGGCGGCGCCGATCACGAGCGCGACGGTGAGCAGCCCGACCAGCAGCAGCCCCACCGCGGTGAGCCCGGTGGCGGCGAGCAGGGTCGGGAAGAAGTAGCTGAGCAGGCCGGTGGCCGAGCGGACCACGAAGAACATGAAGCCCTGGGCGCTGGCCCGGTACGGGGTGGCGAAGAGCTCGCTGGTCCACAGGCTGTAGAAGGCCTGCGCGCCGATGCCGCTGGAGATGCCCCAGAGCACCGCGAAGATCAGCAGCGTCGGCATGCCCGCGTCGGTGAAGAACACCAGCACGCACCAGGCCAGGATGCCGAGCGCGGCGCCGAAGACGTAGAGCCTGCGCTGCGAGACCCGGTCCGCGTAGGCCATGAAGCCCCAGTAGGTGGCGGCCACGGTGCAGCCCCAGACCAGCACCTGCAGCAGGTTCTGCTGGACCGCGCTGTGCACGCCCGCGCTGTCGTAGACCCGCGGCATGAAGATGCCCGCCTGGCCCGCGACGGTGTTCCAGAAGCCGTAGATGCCGATGAGCACGAGCAGCGCGGTGATATTGATCCGCCGGGAGAACAGCCCGCGCATCCCCTGGCCGCCGGTGGTCGCCGCGGTGGTCGCGCCCGCGCCGGAACCGGTCTCGTCCTTCCAGATCTGCGACTCGGCGAGCCCCTGCCGGATCCACCAGACCACGGCGGCGACCACGAACAGGTGCAGGAAGATCAGCCGGGAGCCGAGCAGCTCCAGCGGGGCCAGCGCCGCGGCCAGCGCGAAGCCGATCAGCGGGCCGACCGACCAGGCCAGCTGGGCGGTGCCGACGTGCTTGGCGCGCGCGGTGCTCGGCGCCTGCTCGGCGATGTAGGTCCAGGAGGCGGGGACGCCCGCGCCGACCGCGATGCCGGTGATCACGAAGGCCGCGAGCAGCATGCCGAAGTTCACCGCGAAGGCCGCGAGCAGCACCCCTGCCATGTAGACCAGCAGGTCGTAGGTGTAGATGGCCTTGCGGCCGTAGCGGTCGCAGAGCGGCCCGCCGATGCCTGCGCCGATCGCCGCGCCGAAGGCGTTGGCGGAGAGCGCGGCGAGCAGGCCGACGGCGAAGTTGCTGATGCCGAACGCGTCCTGCCAGAAGGTCAGGCTGGTGGCGATGGCGATGATGGAGCCGGCCTCGATGTAGTTGGACATCGCGACGGAGATGGTCGCTTTCCACCCGGTGGTGGAGCGAGCGCCTACCTTCATGGTCTTCCTCGGGGTGCGGAGTGGGGGTTGGTCGGTGCGGGGGTCGGGGGGCTCAGTCGAGGTGGAAGTACTCGGTGAGCCGGTGCAGCGCTTCGTCCGGACGGGTGCCCGCGGCGCCGGTCGAGACCGGCCGGAAGTACTCGGCCATGGCCGACTGCCAGCGGGTGTTCACCGCGGTCGCGGCCATGGCCGACTGCGCCCGCTCGAAATCGGGCGACTCCAGGTAACCGACCACCATGCCGTCCTCCGGGCGCAGGAAGAGCGAGTAGTTGCGCCAGCCCGCGGCGCGCAGCGCGTCGAGCATCTCCGGCCACACGGTCTCATGCGCCGCGAGGTAGTCGTCGATCCGCTCCGGGCGCAGGGCCAGCAGGAAGCAGACGCGTTCGGTGGTGTCGGGCATCGGGGTGATCCGCCTCGTCGTTGAACCGGCACGGATTGAAACGTTTCAATCTGTGAGTGCAGTCACCGTACGCCCGAGGGCGCGGTCAGGTCAACAGCTACCTCAGAGCAGCCCGACGCCGAGCACGTTGCGCACCTCGGCCAAGGCGAAGCGGTGGATCCGGATCTCGCCGAACTCGTTGCCGCCGATCGTGGTCACCACGCCGTCCCGCGCGGCGAGGACCAGGTTGACGTGCTCCCCGAATGCGCTCTTCTTGTGGTAGAGCAGCACGTCCCCCGCCTTCGGCGGCGGCGCTTCGGCGATCGGTGCGAAGCGACCCTCGGCCTCGTAGTACTCCTTCAGTGTGTACACACCGGGGATGCGCCACGAGCCGGAGTTCGGGTTGGCATACGGCACCCCCGCGGCCCGCATCACCCAGCTCACGAAGTCGGCGCACCAGGGCTCGGCGATGCCGTCGGCGTACTTGGTGCCCGGCCCCGGAGCGGCGAACTCCCGCTCGGCGGCGGTCGCGATCGCCGCCTGGGTCGGGTCCAGCGCGGCGCGGTCGAGTACCGGGAATGTGGTGAGCCGCTCCCCCGCGATGGCGGTGTCCCCCGCGTCGCCCGCGCACCAGCGGGCGCCGAGTACCACGGCGACGGCCAGCCCCAGCGTCAGCAGCCCGGCCAGAGCGGGCAGCACAATTCGTCCGATCATCGCAACCTCCCGTTTTGCGTTGATGTCCTGACGTTCAGACGCACAGGAGGGCGAATCGGTTCCCGGGCTCAGCTGCCGAAGGTGCGGGCGGTGGCGAGGGTGGTGATCCTGTCGTCGTTGCCGGTGTCCCTGACCTGCACGCGGGCCAGCTCGCCGTGTTTGCGGGCGGTGGCGGTGACCGGCCCGACCCTGGCGCCGAGCAGGTAGCGCAGGCCGAGGAAGCCGAGCGTGGCGCCGGGGGCGAGGGAGAGCACGGACTCCTCGGCGACCAGGGCGAGGAGTCCGCCGTTCACGGTGTCGGAGGCGTTGAGCCCCTCGACGGTCCTCGGCAGCACCGCGACCCCGGGGGCGGCGCGGACGCACTGCGCGCGTTCGGCGAGCGGGACGCGGAGCCGCTCGGCGCTCGGCGGGAGTTCGACGCTGAGCCGGTCCGGCAGCGTGACGGCCGGGTCCGGCGCCACCATGAAGGAGGCGCCCGCGACCGCGATCGGCTCGCCGCGCACCGTGAAGTCGAGTTCGGCGACGAATACCGAGCGGCCCACCTTCACCGTCCGGCCGACGGCCTCGACCAGGCCCGCGGCGGGCGCCGGGCGGTGCAGGTGGATGTCGAGCTCGAGGGTGACCGGCACCCGGGGGCCCATGACCACCGAGGCGAGCAGCCCGGCGAGGGTATCGGCCCAGGTGACGAGGACCGAGGTGCGCAGGTGCTCGGTGCCGGGCACGTGCATCTCCGGCGTGATCTCCGCGGCGCCGTGCAACTCGTCGCCGGAGCGGCGGGTGGCGAAGTTCAGTTCGCGCAGGATCTGCCCGCGCCCCTCCAGGCTGCTGTGCACCGTCATGGCATCTCCCGCCGCGTGTCCGATAATGACATTCTCATGGTAGAGAATATCTGTTTCGGGCCTGGCGGCGGCGCTCCGGGTGGGAGCATGGCCGCGTGTTCGAGAATGTGATTCCGGGCCGGGTCCTCGGCGCCGTCGCCGCCACGGTGGCGCTGCTCGCCGCACCGGCCGCCGTCCCCGCCACCGCCGCCGCCGACCCCGGCGCGGTGCCGTCCGCCGGGTGCGCGGCTCCCCCCGCCGCAGCGGGCCACACCACCCAGACCTATGCCGGGGCGGGCCGCTCCGGTTTCTACCTGCGCGACGTTCCCGCTGTTCCGGGGCCGTACCCGCTCGTCGTCGACCTGCACGGCTACCTGGAGCCCGCCGAGATCCAGACCAGGAGCAGCGGGGTCGGCGAGTACGGCCTGCGGCAGGGGTACGCCACGGTCACCCCGCAGATCGAGGAGCCGGGGGTGCCGCGCTGGAACTTCCAGCCCGGCGGCGCCGACATCGACTGGCTCGCCGGGGTGATCGACGACGCCGAGGCGACGCTCTGCGTCGACACCGGGCGGATCTACGTCACCGGGCTCTCCATGGGCGCCTTCACCACCTCCGCGCTCGCCTGCCGCCTCTCCGACCGGATCGCGGCGATCGCGCCGGTGGCCGGGCTGCAGGACTTCGCGTGGTGCGACACCGAGCGGCCGGTGCCGGTGATCGCCTTCCACGGCACCGACGACCCGATCGTGGCCTACGGGGGCGGCGCGGGCCCGAACGCCAGGTTGCTGCCGCGCACCGACGGCACCGGCTCGGCGAACCCGGACGACCTGGACCGGGGCCCGAACGGCCCGGCGCCGCAGAGCATCCCGGACAATGCCGCGGCCTGGGCGGCGCGCAACGGCTGCGCGGCGGAGCCCGCCGTCGACCAGGTCGCGCCGGACGTGGTGCGCTACCGCTACGCCTGCCCGGCCGACGGCTCGGTGGAGTTCTGGTCCATCACCGGCGGCGGGCACGTGTGGCCGGGCAGCGCGATCCCCTTCCCGGAGCTCTTCGTCGGCAAGGACACCCCTTCGATCGCGGCGACCCCGCTCATCTGGGACTTCTTCCGCGCGCATCCACTTCCCGCGTGACCGGTGCGCCGAGCTCGTCCGCCGCCAGGACGATCTCGGCGTACCGCACCGCGATCCGGTGCGAGATGCAGGCCAGGGTGAGCAGCCCGAGCGCGACGTTGCCGAGCGCCCCGAACCCCTCGGTGGCGAAATCGACGAGGGCGTTCAGCATGGTGTAGACCAGCGCCGCGATCCGCAGCAGCCGCAGCGGCCGAAGCGGGCCGTCGCGGCGGGTGCGCAGCATCGCCGGGAACGCGATGACCAGCGTGACCAGCGCGCTGACGAAGAGGATCGCGCCGGAGACGGTCATCCGGTCCAGCTCGATCTGGTACGACCGGTCCTGGATCTGCAGCCCGCCGGTGGCCAGCGCCACGATGCCGAAGACGACGGTGACGAAGGCGGAGAGCACCATGAGCCAGCCGAGGATCCACACCGGCCACGGCCCGCCCGCCCAGCCGGGGATCAGCGCGGCGGCGCGCAGCCGCAGCGCGCGCAGCCGGTCGTCGCGGTGCGCGGCGCGCTCGAGCAGTGCACGGACGCCTGCCACGTCGGCCGGGTCGGCGCCGAGCTCGGCGGCGCTGTCGAGCATGAGCAGCGCGGCGGTGCGGCTGTGCGGCGGCAAACCGCGGACGAGACCGTCGGCGGCGACCGCGGCCGCGTTGCCGAGGTACTCGTCCCTGGTCGGGGTGCGCAGCTCCCTGGTGAGCCTGCTCGCCACCAGCAGCACGACCACCGAGACGTACATGATCTCGGCGGCGGGGCCGTAGAAGTAGTCGTTGTCCTTGGTGACGAACTTGCCGACCTCGTCCAGGAAGAGCCCGAAGCCGATGCCGCCGAGCAGCACCGCGAACCCGCGCACGCCGGAGCCGAGGAAGAGCCAGCCGACCAGCAGCGCGACCGCCATCGCCGCGCCGCCGTAGAGCGCGTGCGCGATGTGCAGGCTGCCGCCGCCGACCTGCGGGTAACCGGTGAGCTCCAGGTAGAGCCTGGTGATCAGGATGGTCGCGATCGCCACGATGAGGAAGGCCTCGGCGCTGGAGCTGCCCCACGCGCTGCGCAGCACCCGGGAACTCGCCGCCATCGGCACTCCTTCCTGCCCCCGTCGCTCCAGCCTCCCGCAGCCGCCGCCGGAAAGCGGGCGGACACACCCACCGGCCTCCGGAATTCGTCGATGGCCGCGCTTCGCACCGGGGCGAATACTTCCGCCCGGTGCGATCACGAATTCGCATTCGCAATTGTGCGCGCGCTCCGGCGGATTATTGCCCGAATTCGCCGGCCTCCGCTGCGGTGCCGCGGAAACCCGGAATTGGGACTCGCGGCCCACACACCGCGCCGGCAGAATCGCGCGCCCTCCGCCCGGGCCCGCCCGGCTTTCCCGACCGGATTCGCAACCTCGCGCAAGGGGGGAGTTCGTCACGGTGGCCGCCCCGAATCCCGTTGCTAGACTGTCGCTGCCGACGGCGGGGCCGTCGGCACGGTTGGGTATTCGATTCGAGATCTGCAGTTCCGTGCGTGCGGGGGCGGGAAGTTCGACATGAAGCTGGAAGAAGCGCTGCGCGACGGAATGAGCGTGGACGGGGCGATCGGGATCGCGCTCGTCGACCTCAGGAGCGGAATGCTGCTGGCCAAGCAGGGCGGACACAATATGTTCGACCTGGAGATGGCGGGTGCGCTGAACACCGAGGTGCTGCGGGCGAAGCTGCGCGCCGTCGAGGCGCTGCAGCTCGGTGACGACGTGCAGGACATCCTGGTCACGCTCGGCAGGCAGTTCCACATCATCATGCCGCTGCACAACGCCGACGGCGAGGAGCTCTTCCTCTACCTGGCCCTGGACCGCGAGCGCGGGAATCTGGCGCTGGCCAGGCATCAGCTGCGGCGTATCGAGCAAGCGGTCCGGGTGTGAGTAAGCCCGTGGAGGTCGCGCTGCGCGACCCGGCGGTGGTCGGCACGCTGCTGCAGCGGGCGGTGGACGAGATCGACGACGTCGCGCACGCGATCATGACCACCAGGGACGGCCTCGTCGTCGCGGCGAACCGGGAGGCGGGCGGGGCCGACGGCGAGGACACCCTGGCGATGCGCGGCTCGGCCATGGCGGCCGCCGCCTCCGGGATCGGCGACCACTTCACCACGCTGGTCCAGCAGGGCAGGCTGCACGCCTCGGTCTTCGAGGGCGAGCGCGGCTGCGTCGGGGTGTTCCCGGTCTCCGCCACCTTGCTGCTGGTGGTGGCGGGCGGGCCCGCGGTGACGATGGGCCGGTTCAATGCCGCGGCCAAGCGGGTGCTGACGCTTCTGCAGGCTCCCGACGCCTGACCGGCGCGGAGCCACTACAGTTACCGATCAGTACCCGCCCGAGCCGGACAGGGCGGGTACCGGTCGTGCGCGTGCCGGCGAAGGAGCGAACATGTCCGAGGCCACCCGTACCCCCGCAGAAGTCACCGAGCGCACCGCCGCGCTGCGGCGCAGGCTGGAGCGGCTGATCGGCATCGCCGCCTCCGAGGGGAACGCGCTGACCGCGCTGCGCAACGGCGACGAGATCTTCCCCGCCATGCTGGCGAGCATCGCCGCCGCCGAGCACACCGTCGACATGATGACCTTCGTGTACTGGAAGGGCGATATCGCGAGCCAGTTCGCGCACGCCCTGGCCGAGCGGGCGCGCGCGGGCATCCGGGTGCGGCTGCTGCTGGACGGCTTCGGCAGCAGGCTCATCGAGAAGGACCTGCTCGCGCTGATGAGCGAGGCCGGGGTGCGGATCGCCTGGTTCCGCAAGCCGGTCTACATCTCGCCGTTCAAGCAGAACCACCGCTGCCACCGCAAGGTGCTGGTGGTGGACGAGGAGGTCGGCTTCACCGGCGGCGTCGGGATCGCCGAGGAGTGGTGCGGCGACGCCCGCACCGAGCACGAGTGGCGGGACACCCACGTCGAGGTGCGCGGCCCCGCGGTGGACGGCATGGCGGCCGCCTTCGCGCAGGGCTGGGCCGAGTGCCACGACGAGCTCTTCGACGACCGCGACCGCTTCGTCGAGCACGAACCGCAGGGCAGCGCGGTCGTGCAGGTGGTGCGCGGCTCGGCCAGCGTCGGCTGGCAGGACATGCAGACGCTGCTCCGGGTGATGATCGAATCCGCCGAGGTCCGCTTCCGGCTGGCTACCGCCTACTTCGCGCCGGACGCCTACTTCATCGAGCTGCTCTGCGCGGCCGCGCGGCGCGGGGTCGAGGTGGAGATCCTGCTGCCCGGCCCGCACACCGACAAGCGGGTGTGCCAGCTGGCGGGCCAGCACTTCTACGAGGACCTGCTGGCCTGCGGCGTGGTGATCCACCAGTACCAGCCGACCATGATGCACGCCAAGATCATCACGGTGGACGGGATCGCCAGCCTGGTCGGCTCGACCAACTTCAACCGGCGCTCGCTGGACCACGACGAAGAGGTCATGCTCGCGGTGCTGGACCCGGAGTTCTGCGCCACCCTGGACGAACACTTCGACGAGGACGTGGCGAAGTCGTCGCGGATCCGCGAGGGGCGCTGGAAGCGCCGCTCGACGGTGCAGCGGGCCAGGGAGTTCGCGGTGCAGCCGATCCGCCGCTTCCTGTAGCGAGAGATCTTTACACTTTTTCGGTCAACCTCCGGATAACCCAGTTATCATTCGCTCGTGCACGCTTTTCGACGGGTTCCGCGCTGCGTAGCAGCACCGGCGGTGATCACGGCGAGCGCGGGCACCGGACGGCGCGACCGCGCGGCACCCGGCCGCTCCGATTGACGCGGCGGCGGCCGCTCGCCCACACTCGAGCAACCGGACAACACTGTCCGGTTCAACTCCGCATCCCGAAGGTGGGACATGTCAGGAATCTCGCGCCGGTCACTGCTGACCGGGGCCGTCGCCGCGGGCGCCGTGCTCGCCGGTGCCGGGGCCGTCGCCGCGCCGATCGCCGCCAGGGTGAACGGGGTGCCGCTCACCCGCGAGGAGCACCGGGTGGTCGTGATCGGCTCCGGCTTCGGCGGCGGGGTGAGCGCCCTGCGGCTCGCGCAGGCCGGGGTGCCGGTCACCGTGCTGGAGCGCGGGCTGCGCTGGTCCACCGGCCCGAACGCGGAGACCTTCCCGCGCGCGTCGAACCTGGACAAGCGGGTGCTCTGGTACCGGTCGAGCCCCAACCTGTTCGGCACCCCGCTGGTCTTCGAGCCCTATACCGGCCTGGTCGAGGCCGTGGTCGGCGAGAACATGACGGCGCTCTGCGCGGCCGGGCTCGGCGGTGGCTCGCTGGTGTACCAGGGCATGTCGCTGCAGCCGGACGAGGCGGTCTTCAACACCTGGTTCCCGCAGGAGCTGGACTGGAAGTTGATGGACCGGGTGCACTACCGCCGGGTCGAGAAGATGCTCGGCCTTGCCGAGGCGCCGGACGAACTCATCGGCACCGAGACCTACCGCGCCGCCCGGGTCTTCGCCGAGCGCGCGAAGCGGTCGGGGCTTCCGGTGTCGAAGATCCCGATGCCGATCGACTGGGACTTCGCCATGGCCGAGCTGCGCGGCGAGATGAAGGCCTCGTACACCAACGGCGACGGCGCGATGGGCGTGAACAACGGCGGCAAACACACCGTCGACGTCACCTACATCGCCGCCGCCGAGGCCACCGGGCTGGTGAACGTGCAGACGCTGCACGAGGTCACCGAGGTCGAGCGGGCGGACGACGGCCGCTGGGTCGTGCACGTCCAGCGCCTCGACACCACCGGCGCGGTGCTCGAGCACAAGGTCCTCACCACGTCCACGCTGATCATGGCGGCAGGCACCATGAACACCACCCGGCTGCTCATGCGGGCCGGGGCCAAGGGACTCATCCCGGACCTGCCCGACGATCTCGGCGGCAACTGGGGCAGCAACGCCGACCGCATCTACCTGTGGACCGACCCGTCCGCCGAATTCGGTGCGCCGCAGGGCGGTCCGGTGGTCTTCGGCAGCAAGAACTGGTCCGACCCGCAGAACGCGCACACCCTGATCCAGGCCTCCATCCCGCCGCTCTCGCTGAACCCACAGAGCACCGTGATGGTCGGCTACGGCGCGAGCGCGGGGCGCGGCCGGTTCCACTACGACAGCGCCAAGGACGACGCGATCCTGCGCTGGCCCATCGAAGGCGACAGCGCGCTGCAGACCGGCTTCATCGGCCCGGCCGCGCAGAAGATCGCCGGGCCGGACGGCTTCCTGCTCGACACCAACACGGTCTTCCCCTCCACCTGGCACCCGCTGGGCGGGGCGAGCATGGGGTCGGTCTGCGACCTGGACGGCCGGGTGCTCGGCCAGCGCGGGCTCTACGTGCTCGACGGCGCGCTCATGCCGGGCAACACCGCCGCGTGCAACCCGTCCATGACGATCGCCGCGGTCGCCGAGCGGGCGCTGGACAACCTGGTCGCGAAGGACGTCGGCAGCGTGATCTGACCGCCGGTCAGCGGGTGAAGTCGCCGTCCCAGGTCACGGTGCCCGCGCTCACCCGCGCCGAGGTCAGCTCGGCGCGGGTGACCCGGTAGGCGTGCTCGAGCTCCTGGGTCGCGCCGGGGGCCAGCGTGCCTGGCACCTCGGCGCCGTACCCCTCGGAGACCGAAACGACGTGCGCGGCGGGCATGTCCGACGGACCGTAGGTCAGCACCGGCGCGGTCCAGCCGCGCGGGACGATCGGGTCGCGGCCGGGATTCTCGAAGCGGAAGTGCAGCACGGTGACGGTGCCCGCGAGGCTCGGCACCGACTCCACCCTGGCGATGGCGATGCGCAGCCCGGACGCCGGGTCGGTGGCCACCTGGTCCGGGGCGTACGTGCCCGCGGACGGGATCCCGCCGAAGCCGCCGCCGAGCGCGGGGGTCGGCGAGCTCACCAGCTCCGGGTCGGAGCCCGCACCGCCGCACCCGGTCAGCACCACGATCGCCCCCGCCGCGATCGCCACCAGTCTCGCCCTCACGCCCGTACCCCTCTCCGCCGCACACCCCGCCGGACCGCGGCCGGGTGCGGCGTCATAGTACGGCGGTACCACCTTGCCCGGCAGCGGAACGCGCGGCGGAGCGGAGTACGGGGGCGGCCCCGGTCAGTACGCGATGAAGAGGATCTCTTCCCGGGAGTAGTCGTGGCCGGGGTGGTTCTCCTTGAGGTGCGCCTGGGTCTTGGTCACCAGCTCGTCCTCGTCGGTGCCCGAGATGGTCTCGCCGCAGGGGCAGTTGAGTCTGGTTTTCATTGTCGTCTCCTTCTCGTGACGGTTTCCGAGAACGAAACTACCGCTTCGCCGGGTTCATTCGAGCGCGGCGGCGAGCAGCGGCCAGGAATCGTGCAGGTCGGTCTCGAACTGGCCCCAGGTGTGCGCGCCCTGCGGGCGGTCGACGTGGGTGGCGGGGATGCCGAGCGCGGCCAGCCGCCGGGCGAAGGACGCGGTGCAGGTGCGGGCCAGCGCCTCCACCGGCGGAATGGCGGCGCCGCCGCGGTCGATGGGGCCGGGCACGCCGGTGGCGGCGGAGAGGTAGACGGCGGTGCCGCGCAGCGCGCTCGCGAAGGTGTAGGCGTCGTGCGCCTGCCAGCCGGGGCCGCCGAGCGGGCCCCACATGTTCGCCGGGTTGCCGCCGCCCCTGGTCACCTGGGCGGTGATGCCGACGACGCCGGACGGGTCGGCGGACCACGGGCAGCCGCTGTAGGCGGCGACCGCGGCGTACCGGCCCGGCGCCTGGATGGCGAGGTCGAGCGCGGAGCCCGCGCTCATGGAGACGCCCGCGACGGCGGCGCGGCCGGTGCTGTCGAGCTCGCCCGCGAGCGCGGCGGGCAGCTCCGCGGTGAGGAAGGTCTGCCAGCGGTTCCGGCCGAGTGCCGGGTCGTCGGCGCGCCAGTCGGTGTACATGCTGTAGGCGCCGCCGAACGGGAGCACCACGTCGACCTGCTTGTCCGCGAAGAAGGCCCGGACATCGGTGTCGTGCCACCAGGAGACGCCGTCGAGGCCGCCGCCGATCCCGGTGAGCAGGTACAGCGTCGGGGCCGGGCCCGCGGCGGCGTGCAGGACCCGGGTGGAGATGACCCGGTCCATCGACGGGGAGTAGACGTCGATGCGGGAGGCGCG
Organism: Nocardia sp. NPDC057353; assembly: GCF_042667085.1. Lineage (NCBI taxonomy): Bacteria > Bacillati > Actinomycetota > Actinomycetes > Mycobacteriales > Nocardiaceae > Nocardia > Nocardia sp. NPDC057353. The sequence continues at coordinate 22,119 of NZ_JBHVAK010000053.1, read as the reverse complement.
GTCGTCGATGGGCTCCCTGGCGACCACGTGGGGTTCGGGCCGCGCCACCGCGGGGGCGGCGGTGAGCAGCGCGGCGGTGGCCGCGGTCAGGACAGCGAGGGTCGCTCGAAAGAATCGGTGCCGCACGGGATTCAGGTACCCGATCGCGGGGTACGTCAACCCTTTCGGTCCGCGGCCAGCAGGGTGCGGAGCGCGGCGCGGTCGAGCTTGCCGCGCGGGGTGCGCGGGAGCGCGGGGAGGCGCAGGATGCGGACCGGGACCGCGGGGGCGGGGAGGGTGTCGCGCAGGCGGGCACGGAGGTCGTTCGGGGCAGGCGCGTCCCCGGTGACCACGACGGCCGCCGCGGGGACCTCGCCCATGCGCGGGTCGGGCAGGGCGACACAGCCCGCCTCGAGGACGCCGGGGATCGCGGTGAGCGCCGACTCCACCTCGGCCGGTTCGACATTGAGGCCGCCGCGGATCAGCATCTCGCTGGCGCGGCCGTGCAGGTGCAGGCGGCGGCCGTGCAGCGCGCCGCGGTCGCCGACGGTGCACCAGCCGTCCACCGGGCCGCCGGTGATGCCGTGCTCGGTGAGGTAGCCGGTGAACAGCATGTCGCTGCGGATGTGCACGAGGCCGGCGCGGATCTCGGCCTCGACGCCGGGGAACAGCTCGCCCGCCGCGGTGCCGTCCCGGTCGCCGAGGCCGCGGTCGGCGGCGACGAAGCTGAGCTCGGAGGCGCCGTAGAAGTGGGTGATCTCGGCGTTCGGCAGGACAGCGCGCAGCGCGGCGCGGCCGGGGCGGGGCCAGCGGGCGGCCGAGGAGAGGACTTCGCGGACGGCAGGGAACGGGCCGCTGTCCGCGCGGGCGATGTCCCAGGCGATGGCGGGGACGGTGTACAGGTGGGTGGCGCCCGCCCGGAGCGCGGTGCCTGCGTCGCGCAGGTCGGCGGTGGCGCCGCGGGTGAGGGCGTGCAGCGCGCCGTAGAGGAAGTGGGTGTGGTCGAGGGTGCCCGGGGTGGCGACGGTGTCGCCGGGGGCGATGGCGAAGGTGCTGTCCGAGCGGTCCAGGGTGGTGGCCCAGGAGCGCTGGTCGCGGACGAAGAGTTTGGGTTCGCCGGTGCTGCCGGAGGTGAGGCCGACGAGGAGTTCGGTCTCCGGGGTGACCGAAGGTTCCGGACGGGTGTTACCGGGCAGGGAGGCGGCGGTGTGGATTTCGCCCTCGTGACCAAGGCGGCGGAGGCGGCGGTGCTGGGAGGTCGCGGCTACGAGGGCGCCGGGGCGGGTCAGGGTGAGGGCGCGGGTCAGGTGGGCGGGGGTGAGGTGGCGGTGCAGGAGGACGACGCTCACGCCTGCGTGCATCGCGCCGACGACGGCGACCAGCGACTCGACGTCCGAGGTGGGCAGCACCGCCACCCGGCGCATCCCGGCGAGCGCACTCGCGAATCCCCGCACCCGGTGCAGGAATTCACCGAACACCACCTCCTCCCCCGCGGCCCGCACCGCCACCGCGTCCGGCCGCGCCGCACCCGCCCGCAGGATGCGCGCGGCGAGCAGCTCAGTCATCGTCGACCCCGCGCGCCACCAGCGCCTCCCCCATGGCGTCGGCGGTGCGCAGCGCCCGCACCAGCACCGGCGTCACCAGCGCGGTCATCGACCACTGCAGCCCGCGCGCCCGGCGCGCCTCGGCCACGTCGTGCACGATCCCGGCGAGCAGCGGCACGCACCGGATGGCGAGCGCGAGCAGCAGCCCGAGCCGGTCGGTGTCCACCCCGACCCGGCGCAGCGGCGCGAGCCCCACGGTCACCGCGTCCAGCACGGCGCTCACCCGCGTGGTCAGCGTGACCAGCGCGGCCAGCGCCACCGAGACGAGCAGCACCCCGCAGACCACGACGGCCCGCGCGGGCGAGGTGACGAGCACCTGGAACACCGCGATGAGCAGCAGCACCCAGAACACCGGCCGCAGCTGCGCCAGCGCCACCCGCACCGGGATCCGGGCCACCGCGTAGAGCGCCGCCACCACCGCACCGGCCGCGGCCACCTGTACCGGCGTACGCACCAGGACCGCCGCCGCGACGATGCTCACCAGCAGCAGCACCAGCTTCACCCCGGCGGGCAGCCGGTGCAGCGGCGAGGTGCCGGGCCGGTAGAGCCCGATCATCCGATCAGGTCCCGGTAGGCAGGCACGGCGGTCTCCGGCGGGCCGTCGAACGCCACCGCGCCCTCGTCGATCACCACCACCCGGTCGAAGCCGGTGAGCAGTGAGAGCTGGTGGGTCACCACGATGACCTGCTGGTCGACCGCGTCGAGCGCGGCGGCGACGATCCCGGTGTTGCGCAGGTCGAGCAGGGTGGTCGGCTCGTCGGCGACGATCACCGCCGGGCGGCGGATGAGCACCGCGCCGAGCGCGAGCAGCTGCTTCTGCCCGCCGGAGAGCAGGTGCGCGGGGTGGTCGCCGTGGTCGTGCAGCCCGAACCGCTCCAGGATCTCGCGCACCCGCTCGGCGATCTCGGCCTTGCCGAGCCCGCTGCGGCGCAGCGAGAAGGCGAGGTCCTCGGCGACCGTCGGCATGACGATCTGGGTGTCGGGGTCGGTGAAGACGAAGCCGACCCGGCGGCGCACCTGCCCGCCCTTGCGCGCCACGTCCAGCCCGTCCACGGTGACGGTGCCCTCGTCCGGGGTGAGCAGCCCGTTGATCATCCTGGCCAGCGTCGACTTGCCCGACCCGTTCGCGCCGATCACCCCGATCCTGCGCTCGGTGAGCCGCAGGTCGATGCCGCGCAGCACGGTGCGCTCGCCGTACCCGTGGCGCACGCCGGTGAAGACGATCTCGCTCATGCCGTGCCCTCCCCCGGCGCGAGCGCGAGCCCTCCGTGGTGACGCTCCGCTACCGCCTCCGGGCCTGACTCGCTCATGCTGTGCCCTCCCAGCACGAGCGAGGGCCCTCCGTGGTGACGCTCCGCTACCGCCTCCGGGCCTGACTCGCTCATGCCGCCCGCTCCACCAGGAGCGCGATTCCCTGCCCGCCGCCGATGGCGCAGGCGGCGAGGCCGAGCTCGGGGCCGTCCGCGCGCAGCATCCGGCTCGCCAGCCGGACCAGCAGCACCGCGCCGGAGGCGCCCCACGGGTGGCCCATGGCGATGGCGCCGCCATCGGGGCAGATCCGCTCCTCGTCCAGCCCGAGTTCGTCGGCGACCGCGAGCACCACCGACGCGAAGGCCTCGGTGATCTCGACGACGCCGATGTCGTCGATGCGGACGCCGGTGCGGTGCAGCAGTTTCCGAATAGCGGGGATCGGGCCGAGGCCGGGCAGCGCCGGGTCCGAGCCCGCGACCGCCGCACCGCGCACGCGGAGCGCGGGGAGCCCGGCGGCGTGCTTCTCGTCGAGCACGGCGAGCGCGGCGGCGCCGTCGGAGATGCCGCAGGAGTTGCCCGCGGTGGCGGTGCCGCCCGCGCCGAAGCTCGGGCGCAGGCGGGCGAGCCGCGCCGCGGTGAGCCCGGCGCGGATGCGCTCGTCCCGCTCGACGCCCGCGACCGGCACGATCTCGGCGGTGAAGTCGGCGGCGGCGGCGCGGGTGTGCGAGCGCAGGGCGTAGGCGTCCTGGCGCTCCCTGGAGATGCCGCGGGCCGCGGCGAGCGCGTCGGCGGCCGGGCCCATGTCGGGGTCGGGGAAGCCGGGCGGGGCGAAGGGGGCGCGGGTGTAGCGGACCGGTTCGGGGCCGGGCCAGAAGCGCAGCGGCGCGGTGCTCGCCGACTCGACGCCGCCCGCCAGGATCAGGGTGTCGGCGCCGGAGTCGACCCGGAGCGCGGCCTGCATGACGGCGTCCAGCCCGGAGCCGCACTGCCGGTCGACGGTGACGCCGGGGATCGCGGTGCCGAGCCCGGCCGCGAGCGCCGCGATCCGCGCCGGGTCGCCGCCGGGGCCGAGGCAGTTGCCGAGCACGACGTCGTCGATCTCGGCGGTGATCCCCGCCCCGCGCACCGCGGCCGCCACCGCGCGCAGGACCGGCGCGGCCAGCTCGGTGACGGCGTGGCCCGCGAACCCGTGCCCCGCATTGCCGATCGGGGTGCGCCGCGGCGCGACCAGGACAGCGCTCATACCAGCAAGTCTCTCAGCGCACCCCGGGCGACCTTGCCCGCGGCGGTGCGCGGCAGCCGCCGCATCGGCACCCAGCGGCGCGGGACCGCCTCCCGGCTCAACATCCGGCGGGCGTCGGCGCGCACCGCGGCCAGCTCGGTGTCCGGGCTCAGCTCGACGGCGGCCGTCACGATGGCGCCGTAGACCGCGTGCGGTGCGCCGATGACGGCCACCGCGCGCACCCCCGGCACGGCGGCGAGCGTCCGCTCGACGTCCTCGGCGACGACGAGGGTGCCGCCGACATTGATCGCGCAGTCACCGCGGCCGCGCACCAGGAGCCGCCCGGCCTCGTCCAGCTCGGCCAGGTCCCCGACGCCGAACCACTCCGGCGCGCCGAGCACCGCGTACGGGGTCCGGACGAAGAGCAGGCCGTCCCGGATTGCCGCCTCGACGCCCGCGAACAGGCGGAGGGGTTCGGCGCGGGCGGCCCGCCGCACCGGAACCGCCGGTCCCCCGGCCGGCTGACCGTCGGCGGCCCGGCGGCGCACATCCTGCGGTGTCAGGGCCGGGTCACCGTCGGCGGCCCCGCGGCGCACACCCTGCGGCATTCCGGGCGGGTCACCGTCGATCCGGCGCGCGGCGGGTGCCACCGCGGCGGGCTCGACGCGGCGGGCGGCGACCAGCGAGACCTCGGCGGAGCCGTAGTACTCGACCACCGTGAGGTGCGCGGCCACCGCCAGCGCGCCGGGGTCGGGCGCGATTCCGGCGAGCACCGCGGTGCGCAGCAGCGGCGCGGTCCGCACGACGTCGCGCAGCACGGCGGGGACGGCGTGCACCACGGTCGCGCGCTCCGGCTCGTCGGTGACGCAGGCGCCCGACCACAGCGCGTGCAGCGCGCCGAAGAGGTGCATGGTGGCGTGCAGCGGGCCGGTGATCAGCACCCGGTCGGCGGCGGTGATGCCGGTGAGCGCGGAGAAGTCCGGGAAGCTGTCGTACCAGGAGGCGGCGGTGCGGGCCAGTGGCCGCGGCCGCCCGGTCGACCCCGAGGTGGCGACCAGCAGGAAAGCACCCGGCGGGATCTCCGCCCGCTCCGGCCGCGCCGCCGGGTTCTCCACCCGCACCGGAATCCCGCGCCGCGCGGCCGCGCACACGGCGACCAGCGCGTCCGCGAGCTCGAGCGTCGCGGTGTCGTAGAGGTCGAGGTGGCGGAACCGAGCGTTCCACGCGCTGATCGCGTGCTCCAGGTCGCGGTAACTCCAGCGCCGCCCGCCCGCGTGCACGGCGGGGTCGTCCGGGCCACCGCCGAGGACGCTTTCCGCAACCGCGGCGCCGGGTCGCCCGCTGTCTCGCGCCGGCGCGCCGCCGGGACCGGCGGTCGCGACACGGCCCCACGTCCCGTCCAGGGGCTCGGCACCGTCCCGCATACCACTTTGCGTCGCGCGGCTACCCCGCGGCGCGGCACCCACCGAACCGCAGGCGACATCCCCGCCCACGGCGAACTCAGCCACGGATCAACCCGGGGTACGCCCGATGCACACCCTTGGCGACCACCGCCGCGACGACGACCTTGGCGATGTCCCCCGGCAGGAACGGCCCGTTGCTGGTGATCGCCGCCCACACCCCGAGGTCGGTCCGCACCAGCAGCCCGAGCGTGCCGAACAGGTAGATGACCACGATCCCGCCGAGCGCGTTGATCAGCAACCCGAGCACGATCGGGTACTTGGGCAGGATCCGCGCGGTGAGCAGCCCGATCACGAACACCCCCGGCACCCACCCGATCAGGTACCCCGCGCTCGGCCCGGCCAGCGCGGTGAGCCCGGTGCGCCCGCCGGAGAGCAGCGGCAGCCCGATCATGGTCAGCGCGAGGAAGACGAGCACCGCCGCGGTGCCGTTGCGCCACCCGAGCACCGCACCCGCCAGGATCACGCCGAGCGTCTGCAGCGTGATCGGCACCCCGCTGAACCCGACCGTGATGGCCCCCGGCAACCCGAGCGCGGCGATGAGCGCCGCGAACACCGCGATCCGCGCCATGTCGCGCGCGGGCACACGGAGCCTCGGCCTGCGGGATTCCTCGACACCCTCCACGGCGCACACACCCTTCACACCCTGACTTGAACGACGTTCAAGGTAGCAGTTCAGCTGCGACGGGCGTAGTGCCGGGCCGCCTTGGTGCGGTTGCCGCAGGCGGCCATGGAGTGCCAGCGCCTGGTGCCGTTGCGCGAGGTGTCGTAGAAGAACAGGACGCAGTCCGGGTGCGCGCACTGCCGGATGCGGTCGGCACCGCGGTCGAGCAGGTCGAGCAGGTCGGTGGCGGCGAGCCAGCCGGGGAGCTGCGCCGGGTCGGCGACGTCGGGCTCGGCGGTGGGCCCCGCCGCGGTGAGCGAGCGCCGGATCCGGCCGTGCGCCAGCACCGCGTTGAGCGCGTCCCTGCCGCCCGCGGTGACGGTGTCGTGCACGGCGTCGCGCGCGCGGCGCAGGGCGTCGAGCGTGGCCGCGTCGGCGGGGACCCGGTCGGCCAGGCCTGCGGTGCCGAGCCAGATGGCGAGCCCGGCGCCGTCGGCGAGCAGGTCCCGCGGGCCGTCGCCACCGTTCCACCTGGTGTTCAGCAGGTCGAGGGCGAGGGGTTCGCCGAGGTGCGGGCGTGGATCGGGCACACCCGATGGTATCTCCTAACCCTCTATTTCAATTTCAACGGTTGACGCCGTCCCGCCACTCGGCCTACCGTCGTAACTGCTTTAGACGGTTACAACTCCGCAGGAGGAATCATGCAGCTCGCCACCGGCCACGTCGGTCTGAACGTCTCGGACCTGGACCGTTCGGTCGACTTCTACCGCCGCGCACTGGGTTTCGAGCAGCTCTCGGCGAACACCGAGGGCGCCCAGCGCTGGGCCTTCCTCGGCGCGGACGGGCAGCTGGTGCTGACCCTGTGGCAGCAGTCGGCAGGCGAGTTCTCGACCGCGACGCCGGGGCTGCACCACCTCTCCTTCCAGGTGGCCGATATCGACGAGGTGCGCGCGGTGGAGTCGGCGCTGCGCGAGCTCGGGGTCCGCTGGGTGCACGATGGGGTGGTCGCGCACGGCGAGGGCGCCGCCTCCGGCGGGCTCTTCTTCACCGACCCCGACGGCATCCGGCTGGAGGTCTACGCCCCCACCGGCGCCGAAACCGCCCCCGCGCCCGCCGGTTCCGCCCCCACCTGCGGCTTCTTCTGAGCCCATGCGCTTCCACGCCGGTGAACTGGCCGTGCAGCGGGCCATGGGCCAGGCGGAGATCGCCGAGCGGGTCGGCCGCTCCGTCCGCCCCGACATCCCCGCCGTCGCCGCCGATTTCCTGGCGGCACAGCGTTTTCTGGTGCTCGCGGGCACAGCCCGGGACGGCGCCGTGTGGGCGAGCATGCTCACCGGCCCGCCCGGATTCGCGCACACCGCCGACGAGCACACCGTCCTGATCGACACCCGCCCCGACCCCGACGACCCGCTCGCTCCCGCCCTCACCACCGCGGCCCCGATCGGGCTGATCGCCCTGCAACCGCAGCGGCGCAGACGCATGCGGATCAACGGCGACGCCGAACCGCACGGCTCCGGGCTGCGGGTCACGACCCAGCAGGTATACAGCAACTGCCCCAAGTACATCGCCCGCCGCGATGTACTCGCGCACCGCCCGGCCCCACCGCAACCGCTCCGCCGCCGCCCCGACCTCAACCCCGCCGCGCTCACCGCCATCGCCGCCGCCGACACCTTCTTCATCGCCAGCACCGACCCGGCGGGCCGCGCCGACGCCTCCCACCGCGGTGGCGACCCCGGCTTCCTCCGCGCCCTTTCCCCAACCCGGCTGCGCTGGCCCGACTACCGCGGCAACTCGATGTTCATGACCCTGGGCAACCTGGCCACCCAGCCGCGCTGCGGCCTCCTCGTCCCGGACTGGACCACCGGCGGTACCCTCCAGCTCACCGGCACCGCCACCATCAATACCGACCCCGCCACCTTCGCCCCCGGCGCCCAGTCCTCGATCGACTTCACCATCACCGAGGTCGTCACCCGCCCTCGCGGCCCCCTCCGCTGGGGTCCCCCCGACCCCTCCCCCGCCAACCCTCCCGTCGCGGGAACCGGAATCCCGTTCGAGGCAGGGCTGCCCGACGGGCAGCTGGGCCGGATCAGCCCGCGGTGATCAGCTCGACCGCGACCCGGGCACCGTCGGGGCGGATCTCGCGCGCGACGTCCCCGGCGCGAGTCGTGGAATCGAGGGCGGCGGCCAGGGCGGGGGTGAGCGACTCGACCCGAGGGGGTTCGCGGTAGGCGGCGCCGATGCCGAGCGCCGCGACCCGGTCGGCGAAGTAGAACTGGTCGAAGACCTGCGGGAGGACCAGCTGCGGGACCCCGGCCGCGGCGGCGGCGGTCGTGGTGCCCGCGCCACCGTGGTGCACGACGGCCGCCACGCGGGGGAACAACTGCCGGAGGTCGAGTTCGCCGACGGTCAGGCAGTCGGGTGCGTCGAGCGTGAGACCGGACCAGCCGGACGAGACGATCAGCCGCCTGCCGAGGGCGCGGGCGGCGCCGAGCAGGGCCGCGGCCGCGCCGCCGGGCTCGGGCATGCTGCCGAATCCGGCGTAGAGCGGCGGCGCCCCCGCGTCGAGGAAGGCGAGAACCGCGGTGGGGAGGGGGCGCTCGTCGGCGAACACCCAGGCCCCGGTCTGCCGGACCGCACCGCCGGGCTCCGGCCACGGCGCCAGCACCGGATCCGCGGCGAGCAGCGGGCTCGGCGTGCACAGGTGCTCGCGCACGTGCGCGACCGGCGCCAGTCCGAGCGCGCGGCGCCGCGCGTTCAGCGGATCGGCCCAGAGCAGGTTCCAACGCTCGGCGTCCTGCTCCCAGGTCCCCGCCTCGAGGCCACGGAACGCGGGCGGCGCGTGCCGAGCGGACGGCAGGGTGACCGGCGCGAAGGCCGCGTACGAGTAGGCGGCGCCGACGTGCTCCGCCACCGACCCCGCCGCGATGGCGAGCGCCCCGCCACCCACGACCGCCCCGCACCCATCGGCCACCGGCAGCAGCGCGTCGAACTGCGCGTCGACGGTCCCCGCGATCATCGCCCGCCGCTGCTCCTCGGTCGGCGCCGGCCCGGCGGGCCGCCGCGCGGTGCCGCGCAGCTCCGGCCCCACCGGCCGGTAGTCGACCCCGAGCCCCTCCGCCCACGCGCGGAAGTCGGGCGGCGCCACCACCACCGCCTCGTGCCCGGCGGCGACCAGTTCCCGCGCCAGCGCCACCACCGGCTGCACCTCGCCCCGCGACCCCACCGTCGAGATCAGAACCCGCACCTTGCCCTCCTTCCCGGCCCCCGTTCAGCGGCCGGAGCAGCGATTCTGGGCCGGCACCGTGGCCTTGCCGCAAGCCCCACCGCGCGCTATACATTCCAGTGGGGAGGAAATCGAGCGCGGGCACTACCGTCGGAATCCTGTTTCCCGAGCGGAGGAGAAGACGGTGCCCACAGCGTATTTCGGCCGGGCGGGCGAGCCGGGCAGCTCGTTCGAGCCGAGCCCCGACCTGCTCGTGGTCCGCGCCGCCTCCGGTCCCGCGGTGCCGAGGGCCCGCGGTTCGGTCCCGCTGCCGCTGCGCGACCTGCTCGCCGACGCCCTCCGGGTGCAGACCCACCCCGAGGTGGGCGTCGAGGTGTACCGGTTGCCGCCGGGGCAGCCGGTCGCCGCGCGGATCGCCGCGCTGGACGCCGCGCCCGAGGTCAGGTTCGCCGGGCACGTACTCGCCGACGCCGCGGGCGACCCGGTGCTCTACACCGAGAACCTCTTCGTCAAGTTCGCCGACGACGCCGACCCGGCGCACTGCCGCGCGGTGCTCGCCGAGGCCGGGCTGACCGTCCGGGAGCAGGTCGGGTACGCCGCCAACGGCTACTTCACCGCCGCCCCCGAGCGCACCGGGCAGCGCGTCTTCGGCATCGCCGCCGAGCTCTTGGCCCGCGCCGACGTCGAGTACAGCCACCCGGAGCTCATCCGCCGCCGCGCGCGCAAGGCCATCGCCCCGCAGCAGTGGCACCTGCACGCCACCACCGTCGGCGGGACACCGGTCGACGCCCACGCGAACGTGGCAGCGGCCCATGCGATCACGCGCGGCTCCGGCGTCACGGTGGCGGTGATCGACGACGGCATCGACATCGACCACCCCGAGTTCGCCGGAGCGGGCAAGGTGGTCGCCCCGCGCGACGTCACCGCGGGCACGGGCGACCCGCGCCCGAAGGACCAGAACGGCACCGGCCCCGACTACGGCGACAACCACGGCACCGCCTGCGCCGGGGTCGCCGTCGCGGCGGGCAGCGCGGGCGCCTCCGGGGTGGCGCCGGAGGCGGCGCTGCTGCCGATCCGGCTCACCTCCGGGCTCGGCTCGCAGGCGGAGGCCCGCGCCTTCCAGTGGGCGGCCGACAACGGCGCCGACGTCATCTCGTGCAGCTGGGGCCCGGCCGACGGCGCCTGGTACCGCCCGGACGACCCCGCGCACCAGCGCGTTGTCCCGATCCCGGCGAGCACCAGGCTGGCCCTGGAGTACGCGGCGAACAGCGGCCGCGGGGGCCGCGGCTGCGTGATCGTCTTCGCCGCGGGCAACGGCAACGAGCCCGCCGACAACGACGGCTACGCGAGCCACCCCGCCGTGCTCGCCGTCGCGGCCTGCAACGACACCGGCACCCGCAGCGTGTACAGCGACACCGGCGCTGCGGTGGCGGTCGCCTTCCCCAGCAACGATTTCGAGCACGCCCCCTTCCGGCACCCGGCACCGCTCACCCCCGGCATCTGGACCGTGGACCGGCGTGGCCGCAGCGGCTACAACCCCGGCGACCCCGCGCTCGGCGACGCCGCGGGCGACTACACCGCCGAGTTCGGCGGCACCTCCAGCGCCGCCCCCGGCGTCGCGGGCACCGCCGCCCTCGTCCTCGCGGTGAACCCGGACCTCACCAGGGACCAGGTCCGCGAGGTGCTCCAGCGCACCGCCGACCGCATCGACGAGGCCAACGGCCGCTACGACGCCACCGGCCGCAGCCCCTGGTACGGCCACGGCCGGGTGAACGCCCGCGCCGCCGTCGACGCCGCCGCGCGCGGCTGAACCGCGGTCGAACTACCCTCGACCCCGTGCCTGCCGCCACGCCCTTCCCGCCGATCGACCCGTACGCGGACGGCCTCCTCGACGTCGGCGACGGCAACCGCGTCCACTGGTGCACCAGCGGCAACCCGGACGGCCGCGCGGCGCTGGTGGTACACGGCGGCCCCGGAAGCGGCAGCAGCCCGGGCCCGCGGAAGACGTTCGACCCGAGCATCTTCCGCATCGTCCAGTTCGACCAGCGCGGCTGCGGCCGCAGCACCCCGAGCGCGGCCGACCCGACCACCGACATGGCGCACAACACCACCGAGCACCTCATCGCCGACATGGAGCGGCTCCGCGAACACCTCGGCATCGAGCGCTGGCTCCTGTTCGGCGGCTCCTGGGGCTCGACGCTCGTCCTCGCCTACGCGGAGCGCTTCCCCGAGCGGGTCACCGGCATCGTGCTGGTCGGCGTCACCACCACCCGCCGCCGCGAGCTCGACTGGCTGTACCGCGGCCTCGGCAGGCTGCTCCCCGCCGAGTGGGAGCGCTTCCGCGCCGTCGTCCCCGACACCGACGACCTCGTCGACGGCTACCGGCGGCTGCTCGAGCATCCGGACCCCGACGTCCGCGGCCACGCCGCCACCGAGTGGTGCCGCTGGGAGGACGCCGCCATCGCGCACGAGAACCTCGGCCGCCCCGGCCAGTACAGCGCCAAGACCGACAGCGCCATGCTCGCCTTCGTCCGCATCTGCACGCACTACTTCGCGCACGCCGCCTGGCTGGAGGAAGGCGCTCTGCTGCGCGACGCGGGCCGGCTCGCGGGCATCCCCGGCGCGCTGATCCACGGCCGGCTCGACATCTCCACCCCGCTGGAGACCGCCTGGGAACTCGCGCGGGCCTGGCCGGACGCCCGGCTGCAAGTCATCGCGGACTCCGGCCACACCGGCAGCCCGGCCATGGGCGATGCCCTGCTGCGCGCCGTCGCCGAGATCGGCTACTGACCGGCGGGTTTCCACCCCGGACCGCGCGCGACGAACCCCCACCGGTCCCGCCAGCGCCCCGCCCCGCGCACGTCCCGCCAGATGGCGGCGAACTCGTGGGTGGCGACCCGCACCGGGTTGAAGGTCTCGATATTCGTGGTGAGGCCGTACCGCACCCGGGCCCGCTCCGGCTCGAAGGTGCCGAAGAGCCGGTCCCAGACGATCAGGATGCCGCCGTAGTTGCGGTCCAGGTACTCCGGGTTCGCGCCGTGGTGCACCCGGTGGTGCGACGGGGTGTTGCAGACGAACTCCAGCGGCGCCCAGAGCCGCCCGACCCGCTCGGTGTGCAGGAAGAACTGGTAGAGCAGGCTCACCGACTGCTGGAGCAGGATGGCCCAGGGCGGGAAGCCGAGCAGCGCGAGCGGCAGCCAGAAGGGCATGGCGGTGAACGGTGTCCACGGCTGGCGCAGCGCCGTCGAGAGGTTGAAGTAGCGGCTGGAGTGATGCACGACGTGGCTGGCCCAGAGCACCCGGACGGTGTGGTGCGTGCGGTGGTACCAGTAGAAGGCGAGGTCGTCGGCGAGGAAGAGCAGCGCCCAGAACCACCAGGTGTCCGCGGGCAGGTGCAGCGGCGACAGCGTGTAGGCGGCGGCCAGGATCGCGACCAGGGCCAACTTCCAGCCCGCGTTCACCACCACGCTGCCCAGCCCCATACCGATACTGGTTCGGGCATCGCGGAATTCGTAGCCGAGCGTCTCCTCGTCCGGCCGGAAGCGGAACGAGGCCGCCTCCACCGCGAGGCAGAGCACGAAGACCGGGATGGCGTGCAGGATCAAGTCGAACATCGCTACTCCTCGACCCCGCCCGCCAGCAGCGCCACCATCCGGCCGAGCAGTTCGGTGGCGAGCGCCTGCGCGCCCTCGGCGTCGGCGGCGGCGATCCGGCGGGCCAGCTCGGCGTGCGCGCCGCGGTCCACGTACTCCATGAAGAGCCCGAGGTCGGCGATGACCGGCCAACCGATCGCGCCGAACCCCGCGACCAGGGTGTTCAGCCCGAGCCGGTAGGCGATGTTGCCGGAGCCGTCGATCACCGCGGTCCAGAACTCCAGGTCGGCCTCGGCGGCGTCCGCCGGGTGCTCGGTGGCGGCCGGGTAGCGCTCGGCGGCCGCGGTGACCGCGGCGCGCTGCTCCGCGGTGGCGCGCTCGGCGCAGAGCCGGGCGGCGTCCGCCGCGACGCTGCGGCGCATCTCCGCGATGTCGCGCAGCATCCGCACCGGCGGCACCGCGCCGGTCTCGGCCAGCGCGGAGAGCGCGTCCAGCCCGGCGCTGACCCGCCAGTCCAGCACCCTGGTCTTGCCGCCCTGCGCGATCCGCACCAGCCCGGCCTGCCTGACCCCCTTGAGCGCCTCGCGCACCGCGTGCCGGTTCACCCCGAACCGCTCGGCCAGGTCCCGCTCCGCGGGCAGCGCGTCGCCCGGCGCCAGCCGCCCCGCGAGGATCTCGGTGACGAGTTGCCCGAAGACCTCGTCGGAGACCGAGGCACGGGAGACCGGAGTGAAGTCCATTCCCCCACCATCCCGCATGCGGAGCCATCTGGTCAACTGGTTGGACCAGTTGATCGCCGGAACATTCGAACCGGACACTCGCCACCCGACGCTCGCAGTAATGCGAGGATGGTCCCCATGTCTGCCGCGGGCCGATGGCGTTACCCGACCGCACTGACCGCTGTCGGTGACGACCCCGGGCTGTCCGACGGGATCGCCTGGATCGCCCGCAGATCGCGCTACTCCGGCGGCACCCCGCTGGTCTACGCGCCGGGCCGGTCGAACGTGGACGACAACCCCTGGCTGCGCGAATTCGTCGACGAGGCACGGGCTCTGGTGGCCACGTGGCGTCGACCCGCGACGACCTGGCGCGGCGGGCCGGTGCTCGCGGCATGGCCGACCCCGGAGGAGCTCACCCGGATCGCCGACGACCGCCGCACCACGGCGCTCTGCGTGGTGCCGAACAGCCTGGACGAGGTGGCCGCGTGGGCCCAGGCCGCGCAGCCGCGGCTGCTCGGGCCCGCGGTGCCGCCGCCGGGCGCGGCCCGGCTGGACCCGGTGGTGGCCGAGGCGCTGGTGACGCTCTCCGGGCTGGTCGACCCGGCCTCCAATCTCACTGCCGCACAGGACCGGCAGGACGCCGCCGCGGTGCTCAGCATCGCGCACACCAACGGCCACTCCTTCACCGGCGACGACGTCTACGCCTGGACCCTGGCGAACGGCTGGCCCGCCCGCGCCGCGACCCGGCTGGCCGCGCTCGCCGCGCACGTCGCGACCGGCCAGCGCCCCCCGCTGCCGACCAGCACCTTCGACCCGGAGATCCTAGGCGTCTGGCGCCAGCGCGCCGCACCGCCCGACACCGCGAAGTAATCCGCGATTCCCCGGTTGGATACTGGTCGCCCGCTATTTACTCGGCACCATTGACCAGGATATGGTTCCGCCACAGCCTATTCATGTGAGTCGTGATTCACATACCGCCGGGAGTACGCATGGATCTCACCGCACGTCAGCGTGCAGCCCTCACGCTGATCTGCGACACGTTCGCACCGGGGGACGGCCATGCCCTGCCCTCCGCCTCCGAGCTCGGCGTCCCCGATGTCGTGCTGCGGCTGCTGGCCCGCAATCCGCGCGCCGCGGAGGGCAAGCAGCTCGCCACCCTGCTCGGGATCTGGGATTCGCCGCTGCTCGCGCTGCTCACCGGGGGCGCGCCCGGCCGCTTCTCGGCGCGCTCGCAGGCCGAGCGGGAGCGGCTGCTGCTCGGCCTCGGCAATTCCCGGCTCGCCCCGAAGCGCGCGATCTTCCAGGCGCTCAAGCAGGCCGCCATGCTCTCGTACTACACCACCCCCGGCCCGCACGGCGACAACCCGCTGTGGAAGGAGATGGGGTACCCGGCCCCGACCGGCCCGCTGGAGTCCGCGCCCGCGCCCGCGCTGCAGCCGCTGCGCCCCACCGGCTCCCAGACCCTGGAGTGCGACGTCGTCGTGGTCGGCTCCGGCGCGGGCGGCGGCGCGGCCGCGGCCAGGCTGGCCGCCGCAGGGCTGGACGTGGTGGTGCTGGAGCGCGGCGAGTACTTCGACGACGCCGACTTCGGCGGCGGCGAACTCGACGCCCTGACCCGGTTCTACTCCCCCGGCCCGCAGGTCACCGCCGAGGGCCAGCTGACGCTGGTGGCCGGGAGCTGCCTCGGCGGCGGCACCGTCGTCAACTGGAGCACCTCGCTGCGCACCCCGGACCCGGTGCGCGCCGAGTGGGCGGCGCTCGGCGCGGAGCAGTTCGCGGGCGACGAGTACGGCGCCGCCATGGACGAGGTGGTGCGCCGCATCTCGGTGACCTCGGAGCGGTCCCCGCTCTCCGCGCGGGACGGCGTGCTGGAGCGCGGCGTGCGCGCGCTCGGCTGGGACCTCGACACGCTGCCGCGCAACGTCACCGACGCCTGCGACGCCGGAACCGAGTGCGGCCGCTGCGGCTACGGCTGCCGGATCGGCGCCAAGCAGTCGGCGACCAAGACCTGGCTGCGCGATGCCGCCGAGCGCGGCGCCAGGCTGGTGGTCGGCGCCGACGTGCGCCGGGTCGAGGTGACCGCGGGCCGCGCGACCGGCGTCACCGCCCGCACCCCCGACGGCGCCGAGCTCACCGTGCGGGCCAGGGCGGTGGTGGTCGCCGCGGGCGCCATCCAGACCCCCGCGCTGCTCCGCCGCTCCGGGCTGAAGAACAAGAACATCGGCGACTACCTGCGGCTGCACCCGGCCTCGGCGGTCTTCGGCGCCTTCGACGACGAGATCAGGCCGTGGGAGGGCGGGCTGCAGACCCGGATCTCCCGGCAGCACGCCGACCTCGACGGCGACGGCTACGGCGTGATCTACGAGACCGGCCCGATGCACCCGGGCATGCTGGTCGGCTTCATGAACTGGCTCGGCGCCGACGCGCACCGCGCGGCCATGCTGAACCTGGCGCACACCGCCGCCGTCGGCGTGATCACCAGGGACCGCGACCACGGGAGGGTCACCGTGGACAAGGCGGGCGAGCCGATCGTGCACTACACGCTCTCCCCGCGGGACCGGGCGCACCTGCACCGCGGGATCACCGGCGCCGCCGAGATCCTGGAGGCGGCGGGCGCGCGGGCGATCAACTCCGGCCACCAGGCGGGCGCCTCGTACGAGCCGGGCAGCCGCGGCGACCACGCGGCCTTCGCGGCCCGCTGCGCGAGCGCCGGGTACGGGCCTGGCCAGTGCGCCATGGCGGCGCTGCACATCATGGGCTCGGCCCGGATGGGCGGCAGCGCCGAGAACTCCGCGCTGAACCCGGACGGCGCCACCTGGGAGGTGCCGAATCTGGTGGTGGCCGATGCCTCCTGCTTCCCCACCTCGTCCGGGGTGAACCCGATGGTCTCGATCGAGGCGATCGGCTGGATGAACGCGGGCAGGCTGGCCGCGACGCTCGGCTAGAGCGCCTGGATCCCCTTCAGCAGCGCGCGCAGGACACCGATGTCGGCGGCATCGGTGTCCTGGTCGAGCACCGGCTTGCGGAATTCCAGCAGCCCGTCGTCCACCAGGTCGCCGACCAGCACCTTGGTGGAGGCCAGCGGGAGGTGCAGCCGCGCGGCGAGTTCGGCGATCGACTGCGGCTCCCGGCTGAGTTGCAGGATCTGCGCGTACTCCGGCTCGGTGCGGCGCAGCCCGCCGAACCGGTTCGCCGCCACCAGCGTGAGCATGTCCAGCTCGGGGCGGCCGCGACCGGTCCGGCCGCGCGTCACCGCGTACAGCCTGCCGATCGGGCCTGCGTCCTCGTCGAACCAGGACTCACGGGAGCCGGTCACGGCCGCGGCGGGTCGAAGTCGTCCGGGCGCAATCGGTGCATCGGCCTGCTCGCGGTGTCACCGTTCGAACCGACCCCGACCAGCTCCTGGGCGCCGGTCGGCGGCTCCCAGCCGGTGGCGATGAGCGAGGACGGGACGATCACGATGGCCTTGATCCCCCCGTAGTCGGAGTGCGCGAGCCGCACCGAGACCCGGTGCCTGGTCGCCAGCCTGCCGACCACGAAGAGCCCGAGCCTGGCGTCGCCGGAGAGGTCGGCGACGCTGAAGTCCGGCGGATTCGCCAGCGTCGCATTGCGTTCGGCGAGCTCGTCGTTGCTCAGCCCGATGCCCTGGTCCCTGATCTCCAGCGCGATGCCGCGCCCGACCAGCGCCGCGGAGATCTCCACCCTGGTCTCGGTGGGCGAGAAGGCGGTGGCGTTGTCGGTGAGCTCGGCGAGCAGGTGGATGAGGTCGCCCACCGCGGGGCCGATGATCCGCACGTCCGGCAGCTTGGCGGTGTGGATGCGCTGGTAGTCCGCGCTCTCCGCGACCGCGCCGCGGACCAGCTCGACCAGCGGCACCGGGTTGCGCCAGCGCCTGCCCGGCTGCTCGCCGCCGAGGATCACCAGGTTCTCGGCGTTGCGCCGCACCCTGGTGGCGAGGTGGTCGAGGGTGAAGAGCATCTCCAGGCGGTCCGGGTTCTCCTCGTCGCGCTCGGCACGGTCCAGCAGCACCAGCTGCTGGTGCACCATCGCCTGGCTGCGGTAGGCCATGTTGAGGAAGACCGAGCTCACCCCGGACCTGGTCTTGGACTCCGCGACCGCGGCGTCCACCGCGGCCCGGTGCGCCCGGTTGAAGGCGTCGGCGACCTGGCCGACCTCGTCCAGGCCGTACTCCAGCCGCTCCACCTGGGCGTCCGGGTCGAAGGGGGCGCCGCTGCCGATGGCCCGCATGATCTCCGGCAGCTTCTTGTCGGCGAGCTCGAGGGTGTCGCCGCGCAGCCGCCGCATGCGCTGCACGAAGCGCCGGGCCAGCAGCGCGGCCGCGCCGAAGGCGAGCCCCGCGACGAGCAGCACCCCGAGCCCGCCGAGGAAGGCGTTGCGGCTGGTCTCGTCGCCCTCCGCCTTGGCGATGTTCTGCGCCGAGGTGGCCTGCTGCTCCCAGAGCGCGAGCAGCCCGGTGGTGACCGCGGAGGAGGCCTGCTGCCACTCCACGGTGCCGACCGGCAGCTCCTCGGCGGTGCGGCCGCTGCTACCAGGGACGACGCCGCGCTCCAGCACCGCGTTCTGCACCTCGACGAGCCGCCGGTACTCCGGCCCCTCCAGCAGCCGCTGCAGCACCGCCTGCTCGTCGCCGGTCAGCACCGTCCGCCCGTAGCCGAGTTCGCCGCGCGCGTCGCCGATGTACTCGGCGAACCTGGCCAGCTCCGCCGCGCCGAACTCGCCGCTCAGCTCGCCGGTCACGCCGAGCGCGGTGGCTTTGGCCAGCGCCTCGGCCGCGCGCAGCGGGTGCACCGACTTGTACAGCTCGACCGCGATGTCGCCGCCGGGCGCCACGTCGGCGGCGAGCAGCGTCGCGGCCACGATGGTGTCGATGACGTTGCTGTACGCCTCGAAGGCCTGCGCGGTGGGCAGCGCCCTGACGTCGATGGCCTGGCGCAGCTTCGGCATCTCGGCGTAGAGCGCCTGGAACCCCTCGATGTCGCCCGCGAGGTCGGGGCGCAGCTCGGCGGCGGCATCGCCCATGTCGACGATCTGCTTCATGGCCGCGTCCGAGGCGAGCCGGGCGGCGGGCAGGTTCTGGGTGCCGGTCGGGTCACCGTCCAGGTGCAGCAGCGAGGCCTGCCGCTCCACCTGGAAGGTGCGGACCAGGTTGATCGCGGGGGCACAGGTGGCACCGGCCAGGTCGGCCCAGTCCTGGGCCTCCTCCGCCGAGCGCACCAGGTAGTACGCCGCGCCGACGCCGATGCCGAGCAGGGCGATGCTCGGGATCAGCACGATGGCGAGCAACCGGGCGCGGACGCCGCGGGGAAGGCGCAGATACCTGCGCAGCGAGCGGCGAGAATCGCGATCGATCACCGATTGTGCCTACTTCTCGAGCGGGTGGAACCAGGGTTGACGCATCACCCTAGCCAGAGTGACACCCGTCACGCAATAACTTGGTCTACGGATTCCCGCTCTCGTTTCCCCTGCGCGACCGGGCGTTTCAGCGTCCGCTGACCGCGGGCGTTGCCACCCCGACCCGCAGTACCACCCGATCCTGGTAGAACGCGACGTGCCCGCGCAACCGGGCCACCTGCGGCGCCGGGTCCTCGTAGCTCCAGGCCACCGCCTCGCCGCCGTCGCCGTCGAAGCGCCAGTAGGTGGCGGCGCCCTTGAACGGGCAGGTGCTCGCCCGCGACTCGTCGACCGCCAGCCGCACCCGGACGTCGGCGCGCGGCAGGTAGAAGACGAGGCCGTGGTCCTGCTCGTCCACCAGCAGCGCGCGGATGCTCTCCGCGACCAGCAGCTCGCCGTGGTGCACGGTGACCAGGTTGCGGCGGGCGTGGATATCGACCCGGTAGTCCGGGCGGGTCAGATAGCCGGGGTGATCGGTCACCGGTATTCCCCTCTCACAGCCGGGCTTCCGCCGGGATGGCGGTGTCGTCCCCGCGCAGCGGGCGGATCATCGCCTCCTGGGTGAAGGAGGCGATCAGCCGCCCGTCCTCGGTGTGCACCAGCCCGCGCACGCAGGACATGCCCGCGCCGACCTGGATGCTCTCGTGTGAATACAGTAGCCACCCGTCCCACCCGACAGGCTCGTGGAAGCGGACCGCCACCGTCATCGGCGCGGTGGAGAGGGTGTGGTGTGCCTGCGCGGTGCCGACGCCCCGGTGCGCGCGCAGCGTGGTGGAGACCGAGAGGTGGCCGGTGAAGTGCGCGAGCAGCGCCCGCGCCAGGTCGTCGCGGTCCGGGATCGGGTCGTAGCGCAGCCAGGCGTGCAGCTCCGGCGGGCCGACCTCGTCCGGGTCGTTGACGTCCGCCACCCCGACAATGCGCAGGTCCCGGCCGGTCAGCGGCATGTCGACGGAGACCGCGGCCGCGGGGCCTGGCACCTCGGGGCGCGGGACGTGGTGGCGGACGACGTCGGCGGTCGGGGTGTCGGCCAGCACCGAGACCGTTGCGCAGCGCCGCCCGCCCTGCTCCACCCCGACCACCGCGCTCGCCATCGAGCGGCCGCGGTGCGTCTGCTCGACCGCGAACTCCACCGGGCGCTCGGGGTCGACCGCGCGCGAGAAGGTGGCGTGCCCGGAGCGGATCACCTTGCCCTCGAACGTCTTCGCCGCCGCGACCAGCGCCTGGGCCAGCAGCTGGGTGCCGTCGACCACCCGCCGCGAACCGCCGTCGCTGCCTCCGGTGAAGCGGCCGGGGCCCGCGGGCTCGACGTCGAAGATCGCCAGCATGCGCCGGACCGACGACTCCGTCATCCCGCACCTCCCTCGGTCGAGAACATTGTAATGCAAGTTCGGAAATTACATTCTCGTGCCAATCCTTCCTTTTCGACACGAGGTGACATTATGCTCGGTGTCACAGCCATACAGGAAGGTGACGCAGATGACCGAGGACACGAAGACCGAATCCCTCGTCGAGGAGGACGTGCTGGTCGAGGAGGTCTCGATCGATGGCATGTGCGGTGTCTACTGACCGTCCGCCGTTCGACCCGGCCCGGGCCTACGCACTGGCACCGTCGGTGTCGGTGCGGCCCGAGCCGTTCGGCGCGCTGCTCTACGACTACGGCACCCGAAGGCTCTCGTTCCTGAAGACGCCGCTGCTGGTGGCGGTGGTGACCGCGCTCGCCGAGCAGCCCGACGCGCACAGCGCGCTCACCGCCGCGGGGGTGCCGACCCCCTCGCACGACCACTATCTGCGAGCGCTCGCGGGCCTCGCCGACGCCGGGACCATCCAGGAGCGACCATGAAACTCGTCGAGCACTTCGAACACGGCCTGGACGCCCCCATCTGCCTCACCTGGGAGCTCACCTACGCCTGCAACCTCGCCTGCGAGCACTGCCTCTCCTCCTCCGGCAGGCGCGACCCGCGCGAGCTGAGCACCGCCGAGTGCAAGGCCGTGATCGACGAGCTGCAGCGCATGCAGGTCTTCTACGTCAACATGGGCGGCGGCGAGCCCACCGTGCGCCCCGATTTCTGGGAGCTGCTCAACTACTCCGTCGACCACGGGGTCGGCGTGAAGTTCTCCACCAACGGGGTCCGGCTGAACGCGGCCCGCGCCAAGCAGCTCGCGGCGAGCGACTACGTCGACGTGCAGATCTCCATGGACGGCGCCACCGCCGCGGTGAACGACGCGGTGCGCGGGCCCGGCTCGTTCGACATGGCGTACCGGGCGATGGGCAACCTGGCCGATGCCGGGTTCGAGAACTTCAAGATCTCCGTCGTGATGACCAGGCACAATGTCGGGCAACTGGACGAGTTCAAGGCCATCGCCGACCGGTTCGGCGCGCAGCTGCGGATCACCCGGCTGCGCCCCTCCGGCCGCGGCGCCGACGTCTGGCCGGAGCTGCACCCGACCACCGACCAGCAGCTCGCCATCTACGACTGGTTGGTCGCCAATGGCGAGCAGGTGCTCACCGGCGACTCGTTCTTCCACCTGAACGCGCTCGGCTCCACCCCCCTGCCGGGGTTGAACCTGTGCGGCGCCGGCCGCGTGGTGTGCCTGATCGACCCGGTCGGCGACGTGTACGCCTGCCCCTTCGCCATCCACGACGAATTCCTCGCGGGCAATGTGCGCGATCCCGGCGGGTTCGAATCCGTCTGGCGCCGGAGTGAGCTCTTCGCCCGGCTCCGCGAGCCGCAGACCGGCGGAGCCTGCGTCTCCTGCTCGGCCTACGACTCGTGCAAGGGCGGGTGCATGGCGGCGAAGTTCTTCACCGGGATGCCGCTGGACGGGCCCGATCCGGAGTGCGTGCGCGGAAACGCGGAGCTGGTGACGGCGGGGGCCCTGCCCAAGCCGGACAAGGATCACTCGCGGCGCGGGCGCAAGGTCACCGTCGGGCTCGGGTTGCCGACGGTGCAGCGTCCGGCCGCGACCGTCGCGGGCAAGGCGTGCGACACCAGCCCGCTGGCCGGTCTCGGCCGCTGATCATTGGCGTACACGCGTCGGGCGCCCCGCATTT